>CAZOLY010000089.1:0-13292 GCA_964580815.1 uncultured Bacteroidales bacterium | reverse complement strand
TAAGAGATAAACACAGTATTTATCAGGGAATTGTAATATTCAACAATCGTTTTAAGGTCAGCTACCTTATTTATTTTAAGATTATTTGACTTGATAAATGACATTATCGCCGGGGAATAATTATCAAAAAACTTCATAAATCTCTTTTTATTACTGTTCACCAATAAAACTTTTTCTCCTTCCATTATGTACAGCTCTTCCTGAACATAATTATGATCAATTGACGAATATGCCCCGTATTTTACTTCACTTTCAGGCTTTGGCCTGTAAGCATAGGTCTTTATTAATTTTGCTTTCCCGTCATATAATATCTGCGCTATTCCATATAATTTTGAATTTGTTGATTTAACATTAAGGTTGATAAACCTGTGACTTGCCCCTGCCTCATCTTCCCAGGAAAATTCCTTTATTCTGTATAAATCCAGAATTTTTGTCTTCCCGGAAAACTGGATCTCGAGATTGTTATTCTTCAGATCATATTTAACAGGATAGTTTTCAATTGTCTGATTCGAAATAAGGGTAAATTTACCCATATGCCATTCATCATCGACGTAATAGGAATCATTACTTCCGGCCTCTTTGCTATTAAAACCTATAATTATTTCATACGGCGTTCCCAGTATGGTATAATCGTGGGGCGACCACTGGGAGTATAGACAGCCTGTAAAAGATAAAAGTAACAAACCCTGTATAATACAATTTTTCCCGATCATGTTAATTGCTTTTTTTATTGTTTTATTTGTATATGTATATATTCCGGCCTCTTCCATAGTGACCTGCAAAATATATTATAAAAATAATAACATTTATGCAATTTTTAAAAAATACATCTATTTTATCCTCCTTTTAAAAAATTTTCCCTGAATTTTAATAGTTTTGAATAATAATAAATCATTTATTATGTTATCCATGTCATGAATAAACTCTTTGTCTGCATATACATCTTACTTTTTCTGCCGGCTCAGATTTTATTCTCCCAGACCCGCAATATTTCGGGGAAAGTCATTAGTTCGGAGGACAGCCTGGGCCTTCCCGGTGTTACAGTGATTGTAAAGGGTACGGATATCGGTACCATTACCAATGTTGAAGGTAATTACTCCCTTGATATTCCTGCAGAAAGTGATTCACTCCTATTCAGTTTCATCGGTATGCAGTCACTGGTAACGGATGTACAAGGCAAAAACATAATAAATGTTGCGCTCAGGCCAAAGTTATATGAGGTAAATGAAGTAGTTGTCACCGCTCTTGGAATAAAACGGGCAAGCAAAGCCCTGGGATATTCCGCAACAAGTGTTTCAAGCAAAGATTTAACCGGGGGAAGGGACAGGAGCATGCTTAACTCGCTTCAGGGAAAGGTCGCAGGCGTAAACGTCAGTTCTGCTTCAGGGGCTCCGGGTGCTTCTTCAAGGATACTGCTTCGCGGAATATCAACACTGGGAGGTTCCAACCAGCCTCTTTTTGTTATTGACGGCGTACCTGTAAATAATAGCTATACGGGTAGTACATCTATTAATGGAGGCACCGACTTCGGCAATAAAATAAACGATCTCAATCCCGATGATATTGAGAACATATCTATACTTAAAGGAGCCTCGGGTTCCGCCCTCTATGGTTCAAGAGCTGCTAACGGCGTAATTATTATTACAACAAAAAAGGGCGAACAGCTTAAAGGAAAGAAAAAATCCGAAATTACTGTTTCAAGCTCGGTAAGATTTGAAGAGCCTTTACGGACAATAAAGTACCAGAATGAATTCGGACAGGGAATATACGGTGACGCCGTTAACTATGAGAACATGAGCTGGGGCCCCGCATTTGATAATAAATTACATTACTGGGGCTATGAGGTTGACAATTCACTAAGGGTAAAGCCATATGTCGGCTTAACAAGTAATGTAAGAGAATTCTTCGATACGGGAGAAAATTATAATAACTCTATTTCCATATCAGGAGGTAATGAACAGACAACATACTACATATCTTACTCAAATGTGATGCACGACGGTATATTTCCGACTAATTCCGACAGCTATATCAGGCATACCCTCTCAGCCAGGGGTACTCACATAACTTCATCGCGGCTGAGCAGCTCATATTCGATAAACTACATAAAAAAGAACAATAAGTTCGTGCCAACAGGGCAGGGTGAAAACTCAGTGTATAACCAGGTAATGCAGACACCCAGGGATATCAGTTTGCTGGAACTTGAAGATATAGACAGCAAATGGAACAATCTTGACAATTATTACTCATTATATACCGTAAATCCCTATTTTATTCTCAAGAAAAACGGGAATACCAATAATGAAGACAGGGTGTACGGGAGTGTTGATCTGGATTACCGTATTGCTGATCCCCTGTCATTTAAGCTGCGGCTGGGTGGTGATGTTTCCAATGAGCAGTTAAAACAATGGCGTGCAGTTATAGAACCCGGGGGCAATAATGAGTTTTCTGCAGTATTCGAACCGGGCAATGTTAGCGAAGGATCAAGTTATGTCATGCAGCTGAACAGTGATCTCATACTTAACTTCAATAAGGAGTTTGGTGACTTTGGCATAGATGCTATAATTGGCCACAACCTGAACCAGAGAACGGGGAAAAGCATATCAGCCTCAGTAAATGATCTTACTATACCGGACTTCTTTCAATTAAAAAACTCATCCGAAACTCCTTTTGCCAGTGAGGGTTACGTGAAACGCAGGCTTGTTGGTGTTTTTAGCAGCCTGGATTTATCCTATAAAAGCATACTGTTCATTACTATGACAGCAAGAAATGACTGGAGCTCAACCCTGCCTCTCAAAAATAATTCATTCTTCTATCCCGGGATTAGTGCTTCACTTATATTTACGGAATTATTTCCCTCTATTAAGAAACACTTGCCTTACGGCAAATTAAGAGCCGCTTTAACAAGGGTAGGAAACGATGCGCCGGTTTATAGTATTCATTCGGTATTTGTAACCGGCGGGCATTCGGACGGGTATGGATATCTGAGATATCCTTTGCCTAACGGGGTAAATTCATATGAAGTAAGTAACCTTATCGGAAATGAGGAGCTGAAGCCGGAGCTTACTACCGAATTTGAAGCCGGCACAGACCTGAGGTTCTTTAATAACCGTATAGGTGTCGACGTGTCATATTATGATAAAAACACTACAAATCTTATATGGCCGGCACCGCTGCCATCGTCATCGGGATATACATCCAAAACTGTCAACCTTGGCAGGATGACAAACAAAGGTGTCGAAGCCCTGCTTAATCTCACTCCTGTCCAGAAAAACCGCTTCCAGTGGGATTTATCATTTAATTTCACAAAGAATAACAATAAGCTTGTCGAGCTGACAGAAGGACTGGACAGGATTGAAATTACCGGACTGAGCGTTGAAGGCGGCCAGCAAATTAATTTCGTGGCCAAGCCGGGAAGGACCGTTGGCATCTTCGAAGCGCGCGAAGTTAAACGCGATGACCAGGGCCGGATTGTGGTTGATAATACAGGTCTCCCTATAGCTGCCGATTCACTTGTTGAATATGGTGACAGGGAATATAATTTTATTGCCGGTATTAATACAAGATTGGCATGGAGGGGACTTTCAATATCCGGCACAGTTGACATCAGGCAGGGAGGAATAATGTATTCAAGGACAAAGGAAATTTCAGTATGGGCCGGTACTGTGCCATTAACACTGTATAATATGAGAGAACCTTTTATTATACCGAATTCAGTATATGAAACTGGCAGAGATGAAAATAATGAGCCTATATACGCTGAAAACACTATACCGGTTGATGCCGTGCATATGGTTGATTACTGGGGAAACGGCGGTACTGAACTGGATGGTAATGCTTTCATTGATAAATCATATATAAAACTCAGGGAAGTCATTTTATCATATTCACTTCCTGACAAGCTGCTGGGCAAGCTGCCAATAGAGACTGTGGAGCTTAGCATAATTGGAAGAAACCTGTTATTGTGGACACCCAAAGACCAGTATTATATCGATCCTGAACTGACAACTTTCGGAAATGATCTGGAGGCGGACTTTGGAGAATATGGCGCACAGCCATCGGTAAGAAGCGTAACTTTCAGCCTCGTTCTTACTTTATAATTATTACCGGTATTGTTAATAGAATAATATGAGAATTTATACTAAAATACAAAATACAGTCCTGTTGCTTGCCGCCTCACTCCTCATAGTGTCGTGTGAGGACTGGCTTGATATTAACAGGGATCCCAATAATCCCGATGAAGCTGATGAAGAGCTGACCCTGGCAGCAGGAATATCATCCCTCGCTTATGTATATGGAGGCAAATACCAGGTTCTTGGAGCGCTATGGTCACAGCACTGGACCCAGTCCCTGGGTGCATCACAATACTCGGGACTGGATTCATACGATATAAACAGCAGCACCTTTGATAACAGGCAGTTTGGTGAACTTTATTCGGGAGCCCTCATGAACCTCGAGTACGTTAAAAACCTGGCCCGTCAAAAGGGCAACTGGAACTATTACCTCGTGGCTACGGTACTTCAGGCATACACTTACCAGCTTCTTGCAGATCTGTACGATCAGATACCATTCTCCGAAGCTCTGAAAGGAGATGAAGGGCTCATTGCCCCCCACTATGAAAACGGACAGGATATTTACGACAGCCTTATTGCCAGGATTGACTTTGCCCTGGCCAGGGATTTTGACAGCGATGAACTGGAGGAAATAGGAGCCGACGACATACTGTTCGAAGGTGATATGGGCAAATGGGAAGAATTTGCCAATACCCTGAAGCTTAAAATATATCTGAGGCAGCTATATGCAAGGCCTGAAACAGCAAGGGCAGGTATTGAAGCACTTTATGATGATCCTGATGTAAAATTTCTGACCACGAGCGCTGCAATGGCCCAGTTTACCAATGAAACAGGCCGCAGAAATCCGTTGTATGAAACAGAAATAATGTTTCTCGGAAATAATCCGAACCTTGTACTAAGTGAAACATTATTGAGTTTTATGAATGACAAAGGTGACCTGGAGAGGCTTGATGCATTATTCGATTTCCCCGAGAGCGGAGGCGGACATAAAGGTCTGGTACAGGGAAATTACAATGATCCTGATGAACCGACAGGTACCAACAGTTCAAGCTACTCCAAGCCTGCATTTTCTCCCTATGACCCGGTATACCTGATGTCTTCATCAGAAGCATATCTTCTTCAGGCTGAGGCTATAATAAGGTATGATGTTAAACCTTATGCCGATGCAAAAGAACTGTACGAAAATGCACTGGATGCTTCTTTTCAAAGACTGGGCTTATTGAACGGTGATGAGTACTACAGCCCCGGTGATGAATATGAATTCCCTGCCGAAGGCAGCCCCCTGGAAACATTTATTGAGTCTATCATTGTACAGAAGTGGCTCGCCCTGGCTAACATACAGGGCCTCGAGACTTTTTTCGAACATAACAGGACTCACTATCCGAAAGATAGTCCGGTCCCCGCAGACGACGGTGACTATATCCCTGGTGAATTTACAGTATCTGTCAATAATGTTACAAGCGGCCGGTTTCCAAAAAGGTTGATTTTCCCCGAATCTGAATATTCGGGAAATCCGAATACCCCGCAAAAAAAGGAAGTGTATGAAAAAGTATGGTGGGATAAAAAAACTGATTAAAAAAACGAATATTTATGAGACTTAGTATCTGTATATATTTGCTTATTACTTCAGTATTCCTGTTTTACAGTTGCGACAAATGGGACGAGACAGCGGACATTTCGCATGAGTCTTTCCTGCCGGATTTTAATATGACCGGCGGAGAATATATATCTTTTATTAAAAGCGATAGCGGCGAATTTAAAGATCCGGGAGTTGAGGTTACAGTGCAGGGCAAAAAAGTTAACTGGTATTATTTGTATATTCCCGATATAGACCTTAGTACACCAGGGGTATATATAATTTCTTACTATGCAGAGAATAATGAAGGATTTTCCAGAACGGCCGAAAGGATAGTTGCTGTCACATATGAAGACATAAGTGAGAATGATTTGTCCGGCACCTATGAAGGAACACTGTGGGAACCGCTCGTTACATCAAAAGTCAGGAAAATAAGTGACAAGGGATTTTACAAGTGTGAAGAGGTGCTTGGCTTCCCCGGCTACTCAATGCCCGGAAAATTTGTCGACCTCGGGGATAACACTCTCATCCTTTTACCCGGCGAAGGCTATTTCGGAAATTACGATGTTTCCGAAGGCAGCTATTCGGGACGTATTCTTTCATGGACAATTATATTCCTGGACCCCCCCAATACAGGAATAGAAATACCTGTTACATGGAGAAAAATAGAATAACACTGGTAAAATGAAAAATTGTGCAACCAAATACCATCAAAATAAAATGAAACCGAGAAATATCAAAGGTCTGCTATTATCTTCTCTGTTTATAATGACCCTGATATTAATTTTCAGCTCATGTGAAGATGACAGTTATACAATTGAATACCAGGATGGCTATCCGGATAAACTGGCCGGGAACTGGAGAGCAATTGAGTTTCAGAATGCAACAGTAGTTAATGACAGGATAACTGATGCTGATAATGTTTCAGATTATTTTGATCTTGTTACAGCTTTGGACCCGAACAGTGAAGATAGCCTGGTAATAAATAACATCTATGACTCAAATATAAGGATCAAGGTTTATTATGAAGATGATTCATTTGGTGTAACAAAAGGAAGGCAGCTTGAAGTTATAAATTACGGACAATATGATATTTATTATGTTTCGGTAAATGGCAAATATATAACCGACGAAGATTACGGGGATTATCTTGCCATGCATATCGGACTCTATGATAAATATTCGTCATTATTCGATACTGTGTATGTGGTGGCATTCAGAAAATCAGGATTTGAAGATATTGATTATGAAAGCCTCTTATCTTACTAAAACTATAAATTCGTGCCACATGAAAAAGTTAATATATAAATTATTGGTATTCATACTGTTACCTGCAGGGATCATATGCGGGGTAATTAAACTGGCCATATATAATTCACGAAAATATATCAGCACCAAAGAACTGGGTTTTGACAGGCCGGGAGAGTTCTTTAAGTATTACAGGGATATAACAACGCCCTTTGGCAAAAATGAATCGGGTTATTCCACCAGTTACAGGTTCGATGAATTCAATAAAGCTAAAAGAAGATCAAAAAAATTTAAAAGCACACAGGAAAAATATCCGTGGGTTCAGCGCGGACCCGGAAATGTCGGGGGAAGAACAAGGGGATTAATTGTTGATCCCGATGATGCCACATTTCAGACATGGTATGCCGGTTCGGCAAGCGGAGGTATATGGAAAACCGTTAATGCAGGAGCTACATGGATTAACCTCACAGAGGATTTCCCCAACCTGGCCACATCTACCATTACAATGGCAGCATCAAATCATAACGTCATATATGCAGGGACAGGTGAGGGTTTTGCAGGATGGGGCATGGTTACAGGTAATGGAATATTCAAAAGTACTGACCGCGGAAATTCATGGGTACACCTTGGCTCAACAACCTCAAATAAAGACTTTCAATATGTTAATAAGATTCTGGTCGACCCCGGTGATGAAAATATAGTAATAGCAGGAACCAATACCGGAATTTTTAAATCGTATGACGGCGGGCAAACGTGGGTCGAAGTATACAAAGAAGGTTATTCAGTGCAGGACCTGGTGGCTGACCCTTCCGACTTTGACATTTTATATGCCGGCGCCAACTCACTGGGAATATTGAAATCAGAAGATGCAGGTGATACATGGTTTCACTCCTATGATGGCATAGGTGAAGGTGACAGGTTTCAGCTGGCAATATCAAGGGCAAATCCGAATAAGATTTATACCTGTGTCGAAGCCTTTGATCCTGAACAGGTGGGTACAGGCATTTACAAAACTCATATTTACATGTCAGTGGATAAAGGTCAGAGCTGGAGCCGGTATATCTGCCCTTATAATTTCCTGGGAGAACAGGGATGGTTTAATAACATAATTAAAGTCCATCCTTTTAATGACAATATAGTATATGTTGGTGGCGTCAACCTGGGCAAGATCCAGATTAAAAGCGGTTTAAGCACAAGTGAATCGCAGGTCATACGCGTTGACACATTTGGAACAGCCGGTTATATGAGCTTTTTGCATTTCGGGGGTGACTATTTTGACGGTGGTATGGCTACAGGTGATAAAGAAGACGGAAAGGAGATCCTTACAAGCGATTGGGTATCAGTAGAAATCAGGTTCGGACCGGGGAAATCACAAAAAGCACACAGGTTTACCGTTCCCGAAGGCGAAGGTGCAGGAGTCCCCTATGAAGACTATTCATACCAGGATTATATTGAGGTGCCTTTTGAAGTCTGGGATACTGATAATAATAAGCAGCTTATGGTATCATTCAGGGACCAGGAAAGAGACGGGGAGTTCAATCTTATTGAAAGAGATGCTGATGATGATATATCGGGCCGTGAATATATATTTGTAAATGCTGTTGATTATAATGCTACTGCTCCTCACCCTAAAATTGCTTTGGATGGCGGACATACATATAAACAGCTGTATTTCTTCTGGCCCTGTTTACCAACGGATTCAACATGGAATCCCTCATCTTTACCCGAGTCAGGAATAAGAATAAAGTACGGGACTTTCTCCCTGGTTAACGAAGAAAGCGTGGTAACAGTACTGGCAGATGACCGCAAAAACAGCAATCTCCATGTTGACCACCATGAGATGATAATGATGATAACTGATGAAGATAATGAAGATTTTACAATACTTGAGGCAAATGACGGGGGATTAGGTATATCATACGATGAAGGTAAGACATGGAAACAGATAAATAATGGTTATATTACTACCCAGTTTTATGGAGTCGCCAAAAAGCCCGGTGCCCATGAATACATAGGAGGTATGCAGGATAACGGGACATGGCAGTCACCGCCGGGCACAGCTGCCACATCAGCTTCGGAATATGATGATAAAATAGGAGGTGACGGATTCGAAGCATTATGGCACCCCCTGTATCCCCATAGAATCATAGGGAGCTCATATTACAACAGATTTTATGTCAGCAATGACGGTGGAGAAACATGGAAAAGAGCCTATAATGGCATCAATGAGGATGGCCCCTTCATTTCCAGGCTGTCAAACTCAAGATCCAGGCCCGACGTTTTATTTGCTGTTGGCAGCAAAGGAGTATACAGGCATAACAATTTCGGAATGGGAAGGTATGACTGGGAACTGGTAAAGATAAAAAAGGGATGGGCCATAAATGATGTGGTATCAAGCGCACACAATGTTAAAGTTTCCCTTGCTGCCGATACAATAGTCTGGGCAGGATGCGGAATGTATGCTGACCCTGATTTGCACATTTTCGTATCTACAAACGGAGGTGACAGTTATGATTCCGTTCCCAACTATAAAAATACAGAGCTGGGATTTATCTCCGGTATAGCCACGCATCCCGTTGATCCGCAGACAGCCTACATATTATTCTCATACCAGGATAAACCAAAAATACTGAGGACTACCAACCTTGGTGAAGACTGGGAAGACATCAGCGGTTTCGGGGATAAAGACTCAAGTGACAACGGTTTTCCCGATGTTATGGTTTATTCCCTGCTGGTAATGCCTTACAATACAAATATAATATGGGCGGGAACAGAAATCGGGTTATTTGAATCTGTCGACAATGGTGAAACATGGTACTATGCTGATAACGGACTGCCGGCTGTCTCGATATGGCAGATGTTTATCCAGGATAATAACATTATAGTCGCAACACATGGCAGGGGTATATGGTCACTTGACCTTAATACGGTCGATATTAAAGATAATTTTGCTGTTAATACTGATCTTAATCTTAAAGTTTATCCCAATCCCTGTGATGGCACATT
Organism: uncultured Bacteroidales bacterium; assembly: GCA_964580815.1. Taxonomy (GTDB): domain Bacteria; phylum Bacteroidota; class Bacteroidia; order Bacteroidales; family UBA10428. The sequence goes on along the minus strand of CAZOLY010000089.1, from coordinate 3,389 downwards.
TAACATCACAATCGAAAATGATTATTCAGGAGAACTGCAATTTGAATTATTTGATATCTATGGACGCGAGGTAGCTAACTTTAAAAGTATCAAATCAACTGAACATTATAAGTACACATTTAAAGCCGTTAATGTTAAAACCGGCACCTATATGCTCCATGCATCTATGGGTAACAAGACTTCAATAAGAAAAATAATCATTATTAAATAGACAGGCAGACAGCTCAGACATCAATCGTCAGGCAGTCCGCATAGAATATTATGTATTTGCTATCTGATCCTGATAATAATCCTCCTTTTGCCACTAAATTATTATATTTGCAACTTCGAATAATTCACAACAGAATGGTAAATGGGTTGACAAAACATGAGTATTTACCCGAATATGACTGGTTTTTAATGAGAAAGGAAAAGGAAAGTCTTTTAAATCAACATGCCAAAGTGATCTGGATGTCGGGTTTGTCAGGAGCCGGCAAAACGACTATAGCCAAAGGGCTGGAAAAAGAATTATTAAAAAGAGGTTATTTGTCACAGGTAATAGATGGTGATGACCTGCGTGCCGGTTTAAATAAAAACCTGGGCTTCTCAAATAAAGACAGGAAAGAGAATCTTAGAAGAATTGCAGAAATTTCGAAGCTTTTTATAAATTGCGGCGTTATTGCCATAAATTCTTTTATCAGTCCGACTGATGAAGTTCGCAGAATGGCAAAGTCCATTGTCGGAGAAAACTATTATGTTGAAGTATTTATCAGTGCCCCGATAGAGGTCTGTGAGCAAAGAGATAATAAGGGGTTATACAGGAAAGCAAGACAGGGATTAATAAAAAACTTCACAGGTATAGATTCTCTTTTTGAGCCTCCCCGGAATGCTGATATTGAGATAAAAACCGATGAGCTGACAATAAAGGAGAGTATTGATAAATTACTGAATTATATATTGCCACTGGTTGAGTATAAAAAATAAAATATGAACGGATATAATATAAATCATTTACGGGAATTGGAGTCAGAATCAATTTATGTTATACGGGAGGTAGCTTCCCAGTTTGAGCGTCCTGTTCTTCTATTTTCGGGAGGTAAAGACTCAATAGTCATGTACCATCTGGCCAGAAAAGCTTTCTGGCCGGCTAAAGTGCCCTTCCCCTTGCTTCATATCGATACCGGTCATAATTTTCCTGAGACTCTTGAATTCAGGGATGAGTTAATGAAAAAGACCGGAGGAAAATGTATTGTCAGGCTGGTACAGGATTCGATTGATCAGGGTAAAGTAGTTGAAGAGACAGGCTATAATGCCAGCAGGAATGTATTGCAGACAGTGACATTGCTTGATGCCGTGGAGGAGCTTAAAATTGACGCTGCACTGGGTGGTGGACGAAGGGATGAAGAAAAAGCAAGAGCCAAAGAAAGGTTTTTCTCCCACAGGGATGAATTCGGGCAGTGGGATCCGAAAAACCAGAGACCTGAATTATGGAACATCTTTAACGGACAAAAAAAAATGGGTGAGCATTTCAGGGTTTTTCCATTGAGTAACTGGACAGAAATGGATATATGGCAATATATCTATATGGATGATGTTGAAATACCAAGTTTGTATTTTACGCACAAGCGGGAAGTTTTTTACCGTGACGGGGTATGGCTGGCCAGTGCTCCCTTCATGAAACTTAAAGATAAGGAAAAGGTGGAGGTTAAAGATGTAAGATGCAGGACGATAGGTGATATAACATGCACAGGTCTTACATTATCCAGGGCCAATTCACTGGAAGATATTATTAAGGAAGTGGCGGCTACCCGCATTACTGAAAGAGGCGGCAGGTATGATGACAAGAGATCTGATGCTGCAATGGAAGACAGGAAGAAAGAAGGGTATTTTTAAACAAATAACTGAATAATAATGACCAAGGCTAAGAAAGATTACCAGTCAGCTTACCTGGACATGGAACTGCTGAGATTCACAACCGCAGGAAGCGTTGATGACGGTAAAAGCACTTTAATAGGCAGGCTGCTTTATGATAGCAAGGCAATATTTGAGGATCAGATGGAAGCCCTCGAGAGGGCCAGCATAAATAAAGGAGAGGCTCATCTTAACCTGGCTTTGCTCACTGATGGGCTCAGGGCAGAAAGAGAACAGGGTATTACTATTGATGTTGCCTACAGGTATTTTGCAACACCTAAAAGAAAGTTTATCATTGCAGACACGCCGGGTCATGTGCAGTATACAAGGAATATGGTAACGGGCGCCTCCACAGCAAACGCTGCCGTAATACTTATAGATGCCCGGAACGGTGTTGTTGAACAGACTATCCGTCACTGTTTTATTGCCTCCCTGCTTCAGATTCCCCATATTATTGTTTGTGTGAACAAGATGGATCTTGTTAAATTCAGCGAGACGGTGTTTGATAAGATACAGAAGGATTTTATCAGCTTTTCTGACAAGCTCGATGTAAAAGACGTACGCTTTGTCCCGATAAGTGCCCTTAAAGGAGATAATGTCGTTAAGCGGTCCACAAACATGAACTGGTATGACGGACCAACTTTGATGTACCTGCTTGAGCATATACATATAAGCAATGATCAGAATTATGTTGATGCCAGGTTTCCTGTTCAGTACGTTGTTCGTCCCCAATCTGATGATTACCATGATTACCGCGGATATGCAGGAAGGATTGCAGGCGGCGTTTTTAAGCCGGGTGAAAAAGTGATGGTACTGCCATCCGGACTGACGTCAAGAATAAAATCAATAGATAGTATGAATGAAACTCTTGAACTCGCTTTTCCGCCTCAATCGGTCACATTGACCCTCGAAGACGATCTTGACGTAGGCCGTGGCAACATGATAGTCAAAGAGAATAATATACCTCAGGACAGCCGGGAAATTACAATGATGATATGCTGGCTTAACGAGAAACCTATGAAGCTGGGAGGCAAATACGTCTTAAAACATACCACCAATGATGCAAGGTGCATTATAAAAGAAGTTAACTATAAAGTAGACATCAATACGCTGGCAAAGATATATGACAATAATGAAATAGGTCTGAATGAGATAGGGCAGATAACAATCAGGACTACCAAGCCACTTTTATATGATTCATACAGGAAAAACAGGATCACAGGCAGCCTTATTCTTATTGACGAGGGGACAAACGAGACAGTATGTGCCGGTATGATTATATAGTATAATGTCTGGCAATTAAATAAGGATACCGGCTGAAATAATTAAACAAATGTTCAGACCGGAATATCGATAAAAAATATAACTTTGAAAATATTTAACATCGGGATGTAGCTCAGCCTGGTTAGAGTACGCGTCTGGGGGGCGTGGGGCCGCGAGTTCAAATCTCGCCATCCCGACAATGTCCGCTAAAATCCTGAAAGGATGCAGGCGGGCTG
>CAZOLY010000088.1:0-13399 GCA_964580815.1 uncultured Bacteroidales bacterium | reverse complement strand
ACTGCTGCCTCCCGTAGGAGTCTGGTCCGTGTCTCAGTACCAGTGTGGGGGACCATCCTCTCAGATCCCCTAACCATCGTTGCCTTGGTGAGCCGTTACCTCACCAACAAGCTAATGGTACGCATGCCTATCTCTAACCATCGGAACTTTAATCATAGTAACATGCGTAACTATGATATTATGGGGTATTAATCCGAATTTCTCCGGGCTATCCCCCAGTTAGAGGTAAGTTGCATACGCGTTACTCACCCGTGCGCCGGTCGTGTTCCCGATAAATCGGGACTTACCCCTCGACTTGCATGTGTTAAGCCTGCCGCTAGCGTTCATCCTGAGCCAGGATCAAACTCTTCATTGTAATAAAGAATTTTGATATGTCTCAAGATTTATTACTCATATAGGAACTTCCAATATGTATTATTCGAACCTTTTTGGCCTCTTCAATTTTTTCAAAGAACTTAATAATGTTTTGGGATGACAAAATTAATAAACATAAGAAAGATTTGCCATCTTTTATCAATATTTATTTTGCTTTATTACTAAAAAAATTTTATATGCTATAAAAATTCAGCAGGTCAAAAGCGGCTGCAAATGTATAACTAAATTTTTTCCCAACAAAAGAAATACAGATATTTTTAAGCCCTTCATTCATATTTTAACAGCTTATTGAGTTATCTTACTTAAAATCAACCTGAAGGACATGAAAATATATTATACATAGTGAAGTATTAACTTAGTTCTGTAATAATACAAACGATTTTGATGTTAATTAGTAATAAAAAAACAAGATTACCTTAAAAAGAGCAGTAAGATTTGTATATAAAATTTATATATTAGTTGAAATTTTAATAAGCCAAAAGGGTGAACAACGCTTTAGTCATAATTCCAACCTTTAATGAAAAAGAGAATATAGAGAAGATGATAAAAAAAATATTCTCCCTCTCAAAACCTTATGACATTCTTGTAGTTGATGATGGCTCACCTGATAAAACGGCTGATATTGTAAAACACCTTAAAGAATCTGAGTTTATTGACAACTTGCACCTTATTGAAAGACAAAGTAAACTTGGATTAGGTACTGCCTATATCTGCGGATTTAAATGGGCCCTTGAAAAAGGTTATGATTATATATTTGAGATGGATGCCGATTTCTCACATAATCCCAAAGATTTAATCAGGTTGCACGATGCCTGTCTTAACGGGGCCGATATGTCAATAGGCTCAAGGTATAAATCGGGCGTTAATGTGGTAAACTGGCCTGTGGGAAGGGTACTTATATCTTATTTTGCTTCTGCTTATGTGAGGCTCATAACAGGCATGAACATTAGAGATACAACTGCAGGGTTCAAATGTTATACCAGAAAAGTCCTCGAGTCAATAGATCTGGACAGTATAAAATTCAGAGGGTATGCTTTTCAGATAGAGATGAAATTTACAGCATGGAAAATGGGATTTAACATTATAGAGATACCCATCGTTTTTACGGACAGAAGGGAAGGGACCTCAAAGATGAGCGGCGGCATATTTAATGAAGCTCTTTGGGGAGTCCTGAAAATGAAGTTTAACAGTTTTTTCAGATCCTACAAAAGGTAATTGTCACATGGCAAAAATCCTGATAAAGAATGCTGCAATCATAAATGAAGGCCGCAGATTTAAGGGAGATATTCTTATAAATGATGAGATAATTGAAAAGATATATGAAGGGCCGTTAGCAGATAATGTTAATGATGCAGCAGTCATAGATGCTGCTGATAAAATTCTTATCCCCGGTATAATTGATGATCATGTTCACTTCAGGGAGCCGGGTCTGACGCATAAAGCTGATATCGCAACCGAATCAAAAGCTGCGGTTGCAGGCGGAGTAACTTCTTATATGGACATGCCCAATACCATCCCGCAAACAATCACACAGGAACTGCTGGAAGAAAAATTTGCCCTTGCTGAAAAATGCTCGCAGGCAAATTACTCATTTTATATAGGAGCAACGGATACCAATCTTGATGAATTATTAAAGACAAATCCGCGTGAAGTATGCGGAATAAAAGTTTTTCTGGGATCTTCAACCGGCAATATGGTTATTAATAATAATACTCTCAGGGATATTTTTTCAGAATCGCATATGATGATAGCTGCTCATTGTGAAGATGAAGAGATCATAATGAATAATTTAAGGAAATACAGAGCTAAGTATAAAGATGACATAGATATTAAATGTCACCCCCTGATAAGAAGCACGGAAGCTTGTTATAAATCTTCTTCCCTGGCCGTTGAGCTGGCTTTAAAATATAATGCAAGATTGCATATACTCCATATCTCAACAGAAAAGGAGCTCGGACTTTTTGACGCCGGTGTTCCGGCTGCTGCTAAAAGGATAACTTCCGAGGTGAGTATTCACCACCTGTGGTTTGATGATGATGACTATGAGAAATCAGGAACAAGAATAAAATGTAATCCTGCAATTAAGACTGCCACGGATAAAGAAGCACTTTTCAAGGGATTGTTAGAAGGGAAAATAGACCTTATTGGCACCGACCATGCTCCGCATACACTTGATGAAAAAAATAATTCCTATTTAAAGGCACCATCAGGAATGCCCATGATTCAGCATTCACTTGCTGCTATGCTTGAGTTTTATCACAGGGGAATGATATCTCTTGAGGATATTGTCAACAAAATGTGTCATGCTCCGTCCGATATTTTCAGTATTGACAGAAGAGGCTACATAAGGGAAGGTTACTATGCCGATTTGGTGCTGGTGGATTTAAACCATGAATGGAAAGTTACACCGGAGAATATTTTATATAAGTGTAAATGGTCACCCCTGGAAAATACTAACTTTCATTCTGCTGTAAGCCATACGTTTATTAATGGCCACCTTGTATATAATGAAGGCAGAATAGCTGATACTGCCTGCGGCAGGAAACTTGTTTTTAACAGGTAACACAGGGAGAATTAAATGGCAGAAGATTTAAAAAATATTAAAATTGCCTTGCACTGACAATTGGATATTGAAATTTGTTAACTTTAGTTTAATAATTAATAGTATTAGTAATAATGAATAAATTTATTATTTATCTGTTCCTGTCATATGTGATCATTAACTTTGTAAGCTGCAAGGAAAAGAGGCAGGAATCCATGGATCACAGGCAGGATATAAAATATAAACCGGATTCCCTGGCAGAAAATATGATAGCCGATACAATAATTTATGATGTAATAATAAAGAATCCTTATCCCGATGATGAATGGACTGAAAAATGTCTTGGCTATCTTAAAAGGGATAAGTTTGTTGATCAGCTTTTTGATGCCGTGTATAATAAGCAGGCCACTGTATACGATTTTTTTACAGGTGAGAAGATTTCTCCGCGCGACCTTAGAAAAGTTGAAAAAAATGAGGATTTTGAAAGGGAGAAGGTTGGCAAAGTGCAATTTGCGGAAACCTGGTATTTTGATGCTGCAAACCTGACTATGGAGAAGAGAATAATATATATAGTCCTGGGGTATGAGTTCAAGGGCGACAGCACCGAGGTTATAGGATATAAACCGGTATTCAGGATTAATCTCAATTAGATTGCTCAGGATAATTGTGACAATTATAACTAATATGTAAACTATATATGGTTTCTGAATATTTATTTAATTAAAAATAATTACTTTTAGATGTAAAATAATGTCCTGATTTTATAATAACCAAATAGTAAATTTAAATGCTCACAGTTGAAAAAATTGGAGGAACTTCAATGTCCAAGTTCCATGAAGTCCTTAAAAATATTATTATTGGTGAAAGGGAAGATTGTGATTACTATAACAGAATTTTTGTAGTATCGGCTTACGAGAATGTTACTAACTGGCTGCTTGAACATAAGAAGACAGGGGAACCGGGGATTTATCAGAAGTTCCTGAATAATGAGGATTATAGCAGGGCACTCCATGGGCTTCTAAATAAATTGCTTGATATCAACATGACTTTTACTGACATTAATCTCGATATAGAGGTCGCTGATAAGTTTATCACCAACAGGATTGTACAGGCACAGAATTATTTGAACAGCCTGGCAGACGTTCTGGCTTCAGGATATGTCAACAGGCAAAATATATTGCTTGCTGCACGCGAGATACTTTCTTCCATAGGGGAAGCGCATTCGGCATTTAATACTGTAAATATCCTGGAGAATAATGGTATTAATGCAATCTTTGTTGATTTATGCGGATTTAATGATTCTGAATATCTTACTATAGATGAAAGGATACATAATGCTTTTGTAAGCCTTGACTATTCCAAAACCATTCCTATAGTAACCGGATATATAAAAGGCACCGAAGGAATAATGAGAGAATTTGACAGGGGATATTCAGAGGTGACATTCAGCAAAATCGCGGTTGAAGTGAAAGCAGACGAGGCGGTCATACATAAATTGTATCATCTTTCTTCAGCAGATCCCAACATTGTTGGTATCGACAAATCAATTCCGGTCGGACACACTAATTTTAATGTGGCCGATCAGCTTGCTGACATAGGCATGGAAGCAATTCATCCAAAGGCCTCCAAACCTTTGGAAATAGCAGGAATAAACATACGCATAAAAAATACATTTGAGCCCAACCATCCCGGTACTTTGATCTCAAAGGATTATATCAGTGAGGATAAGAGAGTGGAAATTATTTCAGGAATTGATAAGGTCGTAGCTATCGAGATACATGATCCCTTTATGGTTGGGGAGGTTGGTTTTGACAGGGGTATTATGGAGATATTTCAAAAATATAATGTCAGTTATATAATGAAAGCAACAAATGCAAACAGCATAACACAGGTTATACTGGAGGAAGATTTGAATAATGAGCTGATAAAGGAATTGAAGAAGAATTATCATGAAATTACAGTACTGCCTGTTGCTTTGGTATGCGCCCTCGGCACCAATATAGCAAAACCGGGAATACTGGTAAAAGCAACGCAGGCACTGGCAAATAATAATATTAATATAGAATGTATTTCTCAATCACTCAAGCAGGTGAATATGCAGTTCGTTATTAATCGTAAAGATTATAAAAAGGCAATAATTGCATTAAATGATGCTTTATGTATTAATTAGAAAACTGCCACCTGCTCCTCACCTGTATCTGAATCATAGTCACTAAGGGTGAATTATTTTAATTTACATTAATTAATAATTAGTTGAGAAGATTACTGTTAATAACGTTTATTATTTTATTATCATTTTTTTGTTTAAATGCACAAAAGGAATATAAACCGAAGTCTTATCTGGGGATTGTCCAGGGAGCGAACTTTTCAAGGGCCGATTTTCAAATAACGGGCATTTATCAGACGTTAAGGCCAGGATACTCAGGCGGGATATTTTTCAGGTATGTGTCTGAACCGATTGCAGGTATTCAAATCGAATTAAACTACACAGAAAAGGGATGGTCAGCAGATTTTAGCACGTCTGAATATTATAACGGGCACTTAACCTATATTGAAATGCCTGTTCTTACACACATAACTTTAGGTCAAAAGAAGATATTTTTCACGTTGAATTTCGGCCCTTATGTGTCGTATCAGTTAACAAATGATATTGAAACCAATGTAGATTATCCCACGGAAATTGACAATAAGTTTGAATTCGGGTACTGCGGGGCAACCGGATTTGGTTTTCATTCTGTTATGGGGTCTTTTCAAATTGAAGGCAGGTACTTGAACAGCCTTACGAATTTATTTAATACCTCGACAAATACCCAGATAGAAGCATCAAGAAACCAGGTAATAAATATATCTTTTATCTATATGATAAAAATAAATTAATCTTTTTTCAATCCCTGGTCCCGCACAACCATCTGTATTGTTTTCTTGCTTCTCTGCTCAAGTAATAACTCTTTATTGACCATTAAGCGCTTTATTGTCGCATCATCATAATAGCGGATTGTTATTAGCTCAAGGCCAGGTTCATATGACACATCAAAATCATTCCTCAGATCATTAATGACAGGATTTATCCTTGTCTGGTCATTATTTACGCATACTTTAAAATTTATAGCCGTATTCTGCATTAAATTGATTTTCAGTCCGTTTTTTGCAAAACAGCCAAAGATCTTTTCGAGATTATTCTCGGCAATAAATGAAAAATCCCTTGGATAAACCTGTATTAATACCTGGTTCATCTTAAAAATAAACGAAGGTATAAGTTTATCATAAGGATAGTTCCCGATTACCGTACCCGGTTCTTCGTGATCAAGGAATGATTTTATATGCAGCTTAATGTTTTTTCTTTGCAAAGGCTGAATTGTTTTGGGATGGATTACACCTGTTCCGTAGTATGCAAGCTCTATAGCATCGAGATAAGATATTTTGTCAATCGTAACAGTATTATCGAACCATTTGGGATCGGCATTTTGAACGCCCGGAACATCTTTCCATATAGTGATGTTTGGTATATCAAGTATATGGGCAATCACTGCTGCCGTATAATCAGAACCTTCCCTGCCCAGGGTTGTTGAGAGGTTACTTGTCGTTGAGGCTATAAATCCCTGGGTAACATAAACTTTATTACTGCTGAAATTAAAAGCATCTTTAACAAGTTTGCCTGACAGATCCCAGTCAATATTGGCTTCACGGAAATTATTATCTGTTTTCAGATATTTCCTGATATCAAGCCATACCGAATTTATACCTGACAGTTTTAACCAGGCATCAACAATTTTTGTGGATAATATTTCCCCGACAGGCACAATCTGATCATATTCAAAATTATATTGAAAAGAATGTTCCTGCCCCAGTTTCTCTTTAAGCTTGCTAAAAATGTCATCAATTTCGCGAAATACCGGATTTTGTTTGTCAGCAAAAAGGTCGTTCATTATATTATAGTGGTATGATTCGACAATTTCCAGTGCTGACTGGAGTTCCGGACTGCTATTGAAATAATGGTCAGTTACCTTTTCAAGTGCATTGGTAGTTTTACCCATTGCCGAAACTACTATAATAATCCGGTCGTTATAGTCTGCCGTTATTTTTGCCAGATTTTTTACCGCTTCGGCGTCTTTTATTGAGGCGCCACCAAATTTGAAAACAATCATATTTCGTGCAGGAATTTTGTTTAATGCTTCAAGATACTAATTTAGTACCTCAGTTTATAATTTTTTTATATTTATTGACAGAAATTTATTGCATGCTAATCTGAATCAGTTAATATTATCTGTTTTTAATAATTACACCTTACTTTTCATAAAATACATTAGTTTTGGGGCATGGAACTGAAGGAGATCACGAATCTGTACAGGGGTCATCCCAATACAACAGATTTTGTCAATGAATTAAAGAATTCGCAGGTATCGTACATTCATCTTAAAGGTTTATCTGGCTCATCAAAGTCAGCATTTGCGGCACATGTATCCATAAGAGTGCCGGGTGTTGACCTGTTCATTTTAACTTCCAAAGATGAAGCGGCATATTTTTATAACGATTTGAATAACCTGCTTGATGAAAATAATATTCTTTTTTTCCCTTCATCGTATAAACGTTCAGTTCAGTATAAAAATACGGATAGCGGAAATATCATTTTAAGGACAGAGGCACTAAATAAGCTGAATTCTTTAACGGGCCGGAAAAAGGAAATTTCAGGCAGCCTTTGCATAGTAACATATCCCGAAGCGCTGGTCGAAACAGTTATAACCCATAAGGGACTGAAGAAAAATACCCTTCACCTCATAAAGGGAAGTAAGAGTTCCATTGCTATTATTGACGAGGCACTAAGAAAATTCAGGTATAGCCAGCAGGATTTTGTTTATGAGCCGGGACAATATGCAATAAGGGGAGGGATAGTTGATATTTTCTCTTTTTCTGATGATCTGCCGTACAGGATCAATTTTTCAGCAGATGAGATTGATTCCCTGCGAACATTTGATGTTGAAACGCAACTGTCAATAAAATATCTTGATAAAATTTCCATCCTTCCTAATATACAGGATTTTTCTATTGAAGAAATGAGGGTATCTTTCCTCGAATTTATACCCCGGTCGTCCAGAATATGGATTTCGGACGTGGACTATGTTGTACAGAAAATTGAAGAATTATATGAGAACACGGTTTTTCAAGCAGAGACAGGAGAGCAGCACAAGGCAGAAAAAGAACATATGCTTATAACCGGAGAGGACTTTATCGGGAGGCTTAAGAATTTTACGCTGGTTGAGCTGGGCCCCGGGTTTTTTTACCCTCCGGTAAAGGAGTACTCTTTTAACACAGCTTTACAACCGGCCTTTAACAAAAATTTCAAATTATTAGGTGAATATTTGGGAAGTTACACCGATAAGGGTTATACAAACTTTGTGCTTTCTGAAAACAAGAATCAGATAGAGCGACTTATATCGATATTTAAAAATATCAACAGCAGTATTAAATTTAATCCGCTGTTTAATACTGTTCACGAAGGATTTATTGATCATGATTTGAAAATATGCTGCTTTACCGATCACCAGATATTTGACAGATATCACAAGTATAAATTCAATAAATATTTTTTAAATAAGGCTGCCCTATCAATTAAGGAGATTAGGGGATTACAGCCAGGAGACTATATAGTGCATGTTGATCACGGCATAGGTATATTCGGCGGACTGGAAAAGATAGAGATAAATAATAAATTCCAGGAAGCAGTAAGGCTGGTTTATAAGGATAACGATATTCTTTATGTAAGCATACATTCATTACACAGGATTTCAAAATACAAGGGCAGGGATGATACTCCTCCAAGGATCTATAAGCTTGGTACCGGAGCCTGGCAGAAGCTTAAACAAAACACGAAGAAAAGAGTAAAAGATATAGCCAGGGAGCTGATTGCACTCTATGCCAGGCGTAAAACCCAAAAAGGATTTGCATTCTCACCTGATACATACCTCCAGGAAGAACTGGAAGCGTCTTTTTTATTTGACGATACTCCCGATCAGCTTAAGGCCACTCAATCAGTAAAATCTGACATGGAAGAAAGTACTCCTATGGACAGGCTTGTTTGCGGTGATGTCGGATTTGGTAAAACCGAAGTTGCTGTCCGCGCTGCATTCAAGGCTGTAGCTGACAGCAAGCAGGTCGCCGTGCTTGTTCCGACGACAATACTGGCTCTTCAGCATTATAATACATTCAGTGAGAGGCTAAGGGATTTCCCTTGTAATGTCGACTATATAAGCCGGCTGAGAAAAGTGAAAGAACAGAAGGAGACGTTAAGGAAACTGGAAGGGGGAACAATAGACATCCTGATAGGCACCCACAGGATACTGGGAAAGGATATAAGGTTTAAAGATCTGGGATTACTGATAATTGATGAAGAACACAGGTTCGGAGTAATAGCAAAAGAAAGATTAAGACATCTTAAGTTGAATATTGACACTCTTACTTTAACTGCAACACCCATACCGAGAACAATGCAATTCTCTTTGCTTGGTGCACGTGATTTATCCGTGGTAAATACTCCGCCTCCCAACAGGCATCCTATTTTTACTGAGCTTCATACGTTCAATGAGGATATAATAAAGGAGGGTATTGAATTTGAAGTATCAAGAAACGGGCAGGTGTTTTTTCTTCACAACAGGGTACAGAATATTACTGAAATTGAAGTATTGATTAATAAATTATGTCCGGGCATAAGGACAGCCATAGCGCACGGACAGATGGAAGGAAGGAAGCTGGAACAGATAATGCTTGACTTTATCGCAGGTGACTATGATGTGCTTATAGCAACGACTATCATTGAATCAGGTCTTGATATACCCAACGCAAATACCATTTTCATAAATAATGCGCAGAACTATGGATTAAGTGAACTGCACCAGTTAAGGGGCAGGGTTGGCAGATCAAATAAAAAAGCCTTTTGTTACCTGATGGCTCCTCCCCTGACTTTTGTAACTCCTGAAGCAAGAAGGAGACTTAAAGCCATTGAGGAGTATTCTGACCTGGGCAGCGGGCTGAATATTGCGCTTCAGGATCTCGATATCAGGGGGGCAGGAAATCTTCTGGGTATTGAACAAAGCGGGTTTATTGCAGATATAGGCTTCGAAACTTATAACAGGATTCTTAATGAAGCTATACAGGAATTAAAAGAAGCAGAGCATAAAGAAAAGTATACAGAAAACAGTGATGGATACGGCAAAAAAGGAGTTACAGGCACATTTATCAGCGATTGCCAGATAGATACAGACCTTGAACTGCTATTTCCCGATGACTACATATCAAATATACCTGAAAGAATAAGCCTGTACAGGCAGCTCGATAATATTGAATCAGAAAACGGACTTAAGGAATTTGAAGAAAAGCTGACAGATCGTTTCGGGCCTCTTCCGGAACCGACAAATGAGCTGCTGGTTGTTGTGAGGTTAAGATGGGTAGCTGTCAGGCTGGGGTTCGAAAGAATAGTGCTCAAAAATCAGATCCTTGTTTGCTATTTCATTTCAAGCCGCAACTCACCATATTATGAATCAGAAATATTCAGTATGGTTTTGTCCTTTGTCCAAAGGAATCCGGGCCTGTTCAGAATGAAAGAAAACAAAGACAAATTAACGCTGACAATAGAAAATATAAAAAGTATTAGCGAAGCGGTAAATTTTCTAAAGACTATTTTGGGGGAATAGTCCGTTTATAAAATGGCTTTTTTTATATTTGATAATAATATATTTATAGTCTGCTTATATAGAGTAATTAAATCAATAACATGACTGGTTGATGAATCTTACGATTGATATAGGGAATACAAACACTAAGATTGCCATATTTGAGAATAATAATATAATGCTGGCAGCGAATTATAAAAAATTTGCTGTCGAACAATTCAGGGATTTGAAATATAGCCGTGAAATCAGTAACATTATCATTTCTTCGGTAGTAATTAGTAATTCAATAATCAGCGGGTTACGTTCAATGCCGTGTAATGTGGTTGAATTCGACTATACTACTCCCGTGCCTGTAAGAAATGCGTACAAAACCCCCAAATCATTGGGAAATGACAGGCTGGCTGCTGTTGTCGGGGCAAACAGTATTTTTCCTGGTAATAATGTTTTTGTTATTGATGCCGGAACAGCAGTTACATATGATATAATTACCGATGGAGCAGTATATACCGGGGGTAATATATCGCCCGGACTGGCAATGAGGTTTCGGGCATTAAACAAATTTACTGACAGGTTACCCCTGTTAAGTCAGGATGAGAATTATCCTGATTTTGGAAGTACAACTGAAAGCGCAATAATATCGGGTGTACAGAAAGGGATTATTTACGAAATGGAAGGTTATATTAATGAAGCGGGAAGGAAGTATAATAATCTGAAAGTAATTCTTACAGGGGGTGATGCTAAATTTTTTGATAAAATGTTAAAAAAACGCATCTTTGTGGAGCCAAATTTAATATGCATTGGTTTAAACACTATTTTGGAATATAATGTTAAAAACAGATAAGATACTTATAAGCGGTACATTGATGTTATTGGTCATTGTGGTTAATGCCCAGTTCATTAGTCATTCACCATATTCCAAGTTTGGAATAGGAGATATGACGAGAACGGGATTTAGTACTAACAGGGCCCTGGGAGGTATTTCTGTTGGCCTCAGGAATAAAAATAGTATTAATTATTTAAATCCTGCTTCATACAGCTCACAGGATACGATATCATTTATCTTCGACTTTGGAATAACAGGTGATTTTACGACAATAAAATCACCGGATGCTTCTGAGAAAACAACAAATATTAATGTTGATCATCTGGCGATAAGTTTTCCTGTCACGAGGTACTGGAAAACAAGTATAGGTATTGTACCTTTCAGCAGGGTGGGGTATGACCTTATTATTGAGGATGAAGAAGATGAGAGCTCGGGCAAGTATAGCATTTTATATAATGGCAAGGGAGGGATTAATCAGTTTTATTTTGGTAATTCTGTACTTATAGGTAAACATGTTGCACTCGGGTTAAACTTGTCATATTTGTTTGGCACAATTGAGCAGATAAGAACTGTAAAGCTGGCTAATACGTCTTACCAGGCAATTACTTATTTTGATGATGAACTTAATATAGGTGATTTTAACCTGGATTACGGGATACAGCTGTTTACCGATATTAATGAGAAAAGTAAGATTACTTTAGGGGTTACCTTAAATACCAAAACCAGGATTAATACAAGATATGACAGTCTTGTTGTCCGTGAGATCTTTGGCTTTGAACTTGACACGTTAAAATATGTAAGCTATGATGATGGCAATATTCTCATTCCGCAACGGATTGGCGCAGGTATAACTTATGAATATAATAATAAATTGCTTATAGGGGTAGACTATATTTCACAGGGATGGTCAAAAGCGCTATTTTTTGACCAGGACTATGGACTGGCCAATAGCTCTTCAATACGGTTCGGACTGGAATATGTGCCTATACCATTAACTGATTCAAGAAAGGGTAAATACTGGCAGCGCATAAAATTCCGGCTGGGGGGTCATTATACCAAGTCCTATGTGCTTGTAGACGGGAAGCAGGTTATTGATTCGGGAATAAGCCTGGGCTTAGGGGTGCCATGGAAAAATGAAAAAAAATTATTTACAAACACATGTTTCAATATTTCATACGAACTGGGTCAGAGAGGCAGTATAGCAAACGGATTATTAAAAGAAACATACCATATGTTTACAATTGATCTAAATTTGTACGATTTTTGGTTTTTGCAGCCAAAATATGATTAAACTTTCTAAATATGAAAATAAAAGCTAATTTATTAATGTTATTCCTGTCCGGAGCATTTGTATTTACAACAAGTGTATTTTCTCAGCGTGGGGTAGATGATGGTTCACAGTACGGGCATGGTGAGGATAGTATAAAGTGTTTAAAAAATATTTCGCTTTACAGGGAATATGTAAGGCAGAAACTCTTCAAAGATGCTTTGCCCTTTTGGAGAGTAGCTTTCAGGGAATGCCCGAGGGCATCACTGAATATCTATATTGACGGGGTTAAAATATACAAATATTTTATTGAAAAGGAAGAAGACAGTAATATACAATCTGCATTAATCGACACATTGATGTTAATTTATGATCAGCGGATAGAGTATTATAAGGATGTATGCAATGTGAGAGGAAGGCAGGGAGTGGATTTATTAAGGTACAGGAGAACCGAGGATATTGAGTATATTGTGCAGGGGTATAACTATCTCATGGAATCGATGGATTTATGCAAGAATAATACTTCTGAGGCAGTTCTGGCGACCCTGTTATCTGCTTCATTAACTTTATGCCAGAGCAATAAAATCGAAGGCGAACAGGTCTTTAAAGATTTTTTGAGAGGCATAGATATATTAAACTATAAGCTAAAAAAGGAACCCGATGATACAACCCTCGCCATTCTGAAAGAGAGCATGATAAACAATTTTACAAGTAAACCTGTTTGTGAT
>CAZOLY010000087.1:0-13497 GCA_964580815.1 uncultured Bacteroidales bacterium | reverse complement strand
AAATTCAATATTAATTAAATGTTAATTACCCTGATTTTTATATTACAAAATTAACTAATAAAGAAATACAATGTATTTTAATAACAAAAAATAAAATGTTTTGTTTGATATTTTAACATTTTTTATTAAAACATAAATGTAAATCAAACATCCCCTTTTTAAATCCTGGCAATCAGAAGTTCCAGGTTAGATGTACTAACTCTTAATAAAGAATATTATTGTAAAATATAACTTATATTTGATGTTCGATTATGTTAAGTATGAACAATTATTAAGCTAAGAAGCCAAATTAATATGAAACATATCCTGCTTGCGATAGTTTTCCTGTTATTTGCCAATATTTCCATACCTAACAATAATACTCAGCTCAAAACCACTTTCACTGCTGACACGTCTCAAACAAAAGCAGATACTGCATCTATAAAAGAAAGTTTTACAAGTATTTTATACCAGCTTCAAACTTTGATAACTGAGCAGGAATATATTATAAAGATTTATCGAAAGACCATTATAGGTTTGATAATTGCAGTGGCCTTTTTAGCTGTTGTTTTATTCCTGAATATTAAAAAGCGTTTTTATTTCAACAGGTTTCCGTTTTACAGGCAAAAGAAAGGTTATCATCCGGGCCTGGTTTGCCTGCAAATGATATCCCGATATTTCGGTAAAAAAATTTCATACAAGAGAATAAAAAAGGTTTCTAAAGTTCCGGGAACACAAAATGCAATTTCTGCTGGTGATTTAATAAATGCAGCTGAGAACCTGGGAATTCAGATAAAGGTTGTAAAAACAAATATTAATCAGCTTTTACCGGTAATTTGTCTGCCGGTTATTCTTTACCTGCCTAACCATATGGTAATATTATATAAAATGACCAGTGAATTTGTATTTATTGCTGATCCCTTTTACGGATTTTTAAAACTTAAAATATTCTATTTCCTGTCTGTTTGGTATTCTACAAGTAAAAACCAGAATGGCATTGCATTATTAATTAAACCGTCTGTAAATTTTAAAGGTAAATCCAGCCGTATAAAAAAGACATTGGCAGCTGATTATTCTGCAATAAAACAGCTTGATAAAAAGTTATGCGATACTATTTTGTGCGAAATTTAACATTATCTTAATTAAAGCACTTTGATCAAAATGAACGAAACAGTATTTTTAAATGGAGAATATGTGGCTAAAGAGAAGGCTTACATTTCTCCTGATGACAGGGGATTTTATTTTGCTGATGGTGTATATGAAGTTATACGTTGCTTAAAGGGTAACTTCTTTTACTTTAAAGAGCATATGTCACGCCTTAAACGAAGTTTATCTGCAATAAGAATAAATTATAAAGATATAGACGAGCTGAGTTCAATTTGCCATGATCTTATTTTTCAAAACGATCTTGGAGAAAAATATGCGGATATTTATCTCCAGATAACCAGGGGTGTATGCAGGAGAATGCACAGTTTTCCTGAAAGCTATATACCACCTACAATATATATTTATGCGTATGAAAGACCTCCCTGTGTAAATAAATTGAAAAAAGGCATCAAAGCCATAACAAGACCCGATATTCGCTGGTTACGTTGCGATATAAAATCTGTTTTATTATTGCCGAATACTTTAATGTTTCAGGAGGCCAGGGAAGAAGATGCCGGCGAGTGCATATTTGTAAGGGACGGAGTAATAACTGAAGCATCCCACTCAAATGTTATGGGTGTAAAAGACGGGATTATTTTTACCCATCCTGACTGCAATTTAATTTTACCCGGTATAACAAAAAAGGTTATTTTTGATATTTGTAAGGAATCAGGTATATATATAAAGGAACGTTCCATAAGAGAAGAGGAAATATATAAACTCGACGAGCTTTTTGTTACAAGTACCGGCGATGATATTACGCCTGTTGTGGAACTGAATAACAAAAGAATATGTAATGGTGTACCCGGACCTGTTACACGTATGATCCAAACGGAATTTTTCAGAATTACATATAAAAGACTTGGGGGTGAGAATACACCGTGGTTTTAATATTATTTAGCATAAATAAAACTCTTCAGCAAAAATATTGTTAAAATATATACGTTGAGGAGATTAAAATTTAAATAAGTTTCGGATAGTAATTCAGTTATGAATAATATAAGATTAAAAGGAATCAATCTGCTTGTAATTAAGTATATATTATTATTTAATATTCATTTATTATCTGCCCAGGATCCTTTAATTGATATAGTATCAAATGAGCTTAACAGGGAATTTTCAAGACTGAAGGAAGAAAACTATCCTCCATATTATTTAAGTTACAGAGTCGATGAAGTTTATAGTGCAGTCGTAGAATCAACATTTGGAAGCCTCACTCAGTCTGATGAATACAAAGGCAGAATTTTGACCGCTACAATAAGGGTTGGCAGTTGCAAGCTCGATAATACACATGAGCTAAAAAACGGAATTAATTTAAACAATACTAATCACAGCTATGGTACAGTATTTCCAATTGAAAATGATACCGAAGCTCTGGAGCAGGTAATCTGGCGTGTAACCGACAGAGCATATAAAAATGCAATCAGTTCTTATACAATAATTAAGAATAAACTTAAGAATGATTCGGTCGACGATATTAGTGATTTTTCAGAAGAACCCACTGTAAATTACTATGAGCCTCCACCTGATGATGCCAAAAATGAATTTGTTAAAACTGACTGGGAAAACAGAATTAAGCAATATTCTGAGCCATTTCTCAAGGAGCAGTCCATACTTGTAGGCAAAGCATTAATAAACTATATTATCGAAAGAAAATATTTTATATCAAGCGAAGGAAGCAAAATCGCTCAAAATAAAACGTACACAAGATTGCAAATATTTGCCAAAATAAAAGCAGACGATGGCAGCATGCTGCCACTCTATAAATCATATTATGCTTTTAGACCTTCCGGTTTGCCTGATGACAAAACCATCATGGAAGATGTAAAGCAACTTATAAACAAGCTGAATGAACTAAAAAACGCAACTGTTGCAGAACCTTATACTGGTCCCGCAGTTCTGTCACCAGGCGCAGCGGGAGTATTTTTTCACGAAATATTCGGACACAGGGTTGAAGGTCACAGATTTAGAACAGAGACTGACGGACATACTTTTAAAAACAAATTAGGTGAAAAAGTACTTCCAAAATATATAGATGTGATATTTGATCCGACACTTGTTAAATATAAGGGTACAGATCTTTTCGGCTCGTATAATTATGATGATCAGGGAGTAAAAGCTTGCAGGGTTAAAGTTGTGGATAATGGGATTCTTAAGGCTTTTCTTATGTCAAGAACTCCGGTTAAGGATTTTCCCAACTCAAACGGACATGGAAGGGCACAGGCAGGACTGCATCCTGTCGCAAGACAATCAAACCTGATTGTTGAATCTTCTAATCCGCTATCAGATAAAGAATTACGAAAGATGCTTATTAAGGAATGCAAAAGGCAAAACAAAGAATATGGTTATTACTTCAAAGAAGTTGTTGGAGGCTTTACATTAACAAACATATATACTCCAAACGTCTTTAATATAATTCCTACTGAAGTATACCGTATCTATGCCGATGGCCGTCCGGATGAGTTGGTACGTGGTGTTGAACTTATTGGAACCCCTTTGTTAATGTTCTCCGAAATTAAGGCAACCGGTGATTCTCCGGAAGTTTTTACCGGTTTCTGCGGAGCTGAATCGGGAAATATACCGGTAACAGCAATTTCACCCTCATTGTACGTAAGAAAAATTGAAACACAAAAAAAACCCGAAGATGAGGGACAGATGCCTGTATTACCGCGGCCAGGTTTTAAAAAAGAGACTGGCAGCTATTAAAGTTTGTTTTTAAGTAATCAAAGAACCTGAGCAATAATGAAGATTTTCAGTTTAACCATAATAATATTCGCTTCGGCACTGACTATTTACGGACAGGACAATTATTCAACTGACACTTCAGAAAGTATAATAATGAGGGCTATGCGGGACGAATTGCAGCGGAATATGGAAGAGCTCGAATATGAAGACTATAAGAAACCCTTTTTTATTAGTTATGCCATAGCAGATGCCCGGACTTTGTCAATTAATGCGACCCTTGGATCTTTGATAAGGTCAAACATTACACATATCAGAGATTGGTACATACGGGTTATGATCGGGGACTATCAGATGACTGACGAAAATTTTGAAGATATTAGCACGAGTGACTCGGATTATCCACAATATCTTAAGCTTCCTCTTGACGATGATTATTATGGTATCAGGCGCTGTTTATGGGAAGCAACGGACAGGGTATATAAGTCAGCCTCGCAGACTTACAAAAATAAAATTACCGCACTAAGCGAAAAAAAAATTGCTCCTGAAGATTTGCCAATCGCAGATTTTAGTCATTCTCCCATTGTCAGAATAAATATTCCCGGTCCGGAATTCGATTTTAATGAGAGTAAATATGAAGATATTGCCAGAGATATATCCTCTTTATTTGATAATTATCCCGAAATAATCTTTTCAGATGTTACAGCTGCAATATTTTATGCTGATTTATATTTTATAAACAGTGAAGGAACAGAGGTCAGAGTACCCTTATCTATCTCCTCAATAGTTGTTAGTGCGCAGACTTTTGCTGATGATAGTGAAGTAATAAGTAACCAGGTTATATATTACTTCCGGAATCCGGATGAATGTCCCGACCCCCGGGTATTAAAAGAGGATGTAAATAAAATGGTCAGTAATTTAATAGCATTAAAGGATGCAGAAGTTTTTAATGATAATTATTCAGGTCCTGTATTAATTACTGATCAGGCGGTTGCACAGCTGCTGGCATTTAATCTTTTTTCAGGTCCGAATAGCCTGATAGCTTACCGTGAGCCTTTATATGCTAATCCTCAGATGTCAATGTATTATGGACAGAGAAGTTTCTCTACAGAATCGAAAATAGATAAAAGGATTATATCAAAGTATCTGTCAGTAATCGCCCGGCCCGGATTAGAAAACTATAATGGCATTGATCTAATAGGCAGTTTCCGTGTTGATGGTGAAGGAGTCGTACCTCCCGATAATGTTGTATTAATTGAAAACGGCATATTAAAAACACTTCTGAATGATCGGACACCAACAAAAAGAATTAATGAATCAAACGGCCATAACAGGTTCGCTATAATGAACACGGGATTTACAAAGCAGATAGGTCCGGGGGTTATTTTTGTCCCGGGCGCAGAAGGAAAATCAAAAGAAGAAATAAAAAATGAACTGATAGAAAGAGCTAAAGAAGATGGCCTGGATTATGCGATAATCATAAAGCCAATTGCTTCAGAAACAAATTACCGGCCGGTAAATATATACAAAGTATCCCTGGAAGATGGGAGTGAAAAACTTATACGCTCAGTTAATCTTAGCAACTTAATCGATAATAATCTAAAAGACATACTAAGAGTTTCAGGTAACAATATAGTATATAACACTATGATTCCTGAAGGAATGAGCGGGGGCATGTTTGAATCTTTTTCATCAGGACTCGATATTATTAATGGACTTCCTTCATCTTTTATTGTTCCTGATGCTCTTTTGCTTGAAGAAATTGAAATTGAGGGTATAGCCCAGCCGCTCTCAGGTAACTTACCCGTAGTCGATAATCCTGTGGGGAAACATTTTAAATTCTTTTTATTCTAATAAAAAAACATTACTTTTGCAGCTTGAAAAAATAAGTAAGTTATATTAAAATTATAATCTGATGAAAAGGACTTTCCAGCCTTCAACTAGGAAGAGAAGAAATAAGCATGGTTTTCGTGAAAGAATGGCAACTTCCACGGGTCGCCGGATACTGTCAAGAAGAAGAGCTAAAGCAAGAAAGAGACTAACGGTGAGTGATGAAATAATTAAAAAATAAATTATTGTCTTTATAAGTGAAAAATGGAAGGTGTATTACCTTCCATTTTTTTTCCGGATATAATAATCCCGGCAATGGCTTTAACAAAAGAGATACTTTCAATTCTTACACCTGATTCAGAAAAAGTAATTAATTACACACACAGAACCGATAATGAAGAAATAGCCGTTAAAATTATTGAAACCGGTTTTAAATTCACAGAGTCTTTTTATAAAACTACAGATATCGTTATTGGTAATCCTGTTAACATAAATTACTGGCGTATATTACGTAAAGCTTATGGTCAATATGTGGTAGTAATAAGTTTTACAAGAGAATTACTGGAACATTATGAATCAATACTTATGGAAAAGCTGGATAGGAATATTGTTGAGGTACAGCAGATTCTAACTGAGAAGGAGCCTGAAAAGGATGAAAACAATGAAGAAGTTTACATGTTGTCAAGGCAGTACATTAAAGGATTTTTTAATGAAGAAACCGAAAAGATAGTATATAATCCGCATTTTGATCCTGGTTATGATTCACCTTTATTTAATTCCAATATTGGCAGAATAGCATGTAATTTCAACAAATAAAAGGAGTTACAGGACATATAAATGAATAAAACCCATGGGGATATCCCCGTGGGTTTTTTAGTTATTAGCTGATGTTTCTACCTGTTTATAATTGATCATTAATCTCTAAACTGTAAACAGCAGTTCCCTGTATTTTGGCATAGGCCACATTTCGTCATCTACTATTAATTCAAGCTGATCAACATGATATCTTATATCTTCAAGGTAAGGTCCTACAGTTTTTGAATACTCCATCGCCTTCTCTCTTTCATTTTCTATCCTGTTTGCAACTTTTCTGGCTTCGGTCATTTCGATGACTTTTGCCTTAATTTCAGAAATATGGGACGATATGGTCTTAATCATTTCTATTCTGGCACTAGCAAGTTTTTTATATTCTGTTTCACTGAATAATGTTTTCAGACCGTTGACATTTTCTATTAATGAAGTCTGGTACCTGATTGCTGTAGGTATTATCTTATTCATTACCAGATCACCGAGGACCCTTGATTCAATCTGTATTTTTTTTGTATAAGTATCCAGCTTTACATTCGTCCTTGCTTCAATTTCCTTTTCCGTCATTATACCCAGACCGGTAAACAGTTTTATGCTTTTCTCCATGCTGTAAGCATCGAGCGCTTCAGGCAAATTGGTAACATTTTTTAATCCTCTTTTTTTGGCTTCTTCCTTCCACTCATCAGAATAATTATTACCCTCAAACCTTATAGGTTTTGATTCAATAATGTATTGCCTTAATGTCTGGAAAATAGCTTCATCTTTTTTAACTCCCTTATTGATTAATTTGTCAATATTCTTTTTAAAATCTTTTAATTGTTCAGCCATTGCTGAATTTAATACTGTCATTGCAGCTGCACAA
Organism: uncultured Bacteroidales bacterium; assembly: GCA_964580815.1. Lineage (GTDB taxonomy): Bacteria > Bacteroidota > Bacteroidia > Bacteroidales > UBA10428. Next base: position 6,191 of record CAZOLY010000087.1, on the reverse strand, counting down.
TTTGCGGAGGCTCCGACTGCCCTGAATTCAAATTTTTCCCCGGTAAATGCAAATGGCGAAGTCCTGTTTCTGTCGGTATTATCCAAAAGGATTCTGGGTACTTTTATAACATTTAATTTCAGCTCTATTTTTTCACCGGGTGTCATCTTTTTATTAGTAACTTTCTTTTCAATTTGTTCAAGCATTTCAGTCATCTGACTACCGATAAAAACCGATATTATTGCAGGTGGCGCTTCGTTGGCTCCCAAACGGTATACATTACCGGCTGAAGCTACACTTGCCGTCAGCAAGTCGGCATGATTATGAACTGCTTTTATTGTATTAACAAGAAAAACAAGAAACTGAAGATTGGTTTTGGGATTGGTTCCCGGAGCCAGAAGATTAATGCCTGTGTTGGTTGCCAGTGACCAGTTATTATGTTTACCGGAGCCGTTAATGTCTTTGAATGGTTTCTCATGATGCAAGACCCTGAAATTATGATGACGTGCTATTCTCCTCATCAGATCCATCAACAGTATATTATGATCTACAGCCAGGTTGCACTCTTCAAAAATAGGTGCACATTCATACTGGTTAGGCGCCACCTCATTATGCCTGGTTTTTATTGGAATTCCAAGTTTGTATGCTTCAATTTCAAACTCATTCATAAATCCCGTTACTCTTTCAGGTATTGAACTGAAATAATGATCCTCGAGCTGCTGGTCTTTTGCCGAAGCATGTCCGATCAATGTCCGGTTTGTTAAGACCAGATCAGGGCGGGCATAGTATAATGCTTCGTCAATTAAGAAATATTCCTGTTCCCATCCGAGAGTTGAAATAACTTTGGTCACATCCTTGTCAAAGTACTGGCAAACATCCACTGCCGCCTTATCTATGGCATTCAAAGCCTTTAATAAAGGAGTCTTATGATCAAGCGCTTCACCGGTATATGAAACAAAGATTGTTGGTATACTCAGGGAATTTCCTACAATAAACGCCGGTGATGACGGGTCCCATGCCGTGTACCCGCGTGCTTCAAATGTATTTCTTATCCCCCCGCTTGGAAAGCTGGATGCATCGGGTTCCTGCTGAGCCAGCAAGTTACCTGAAAAATTTTCTATCAGCTTTCCGTTTTCCCCGTACCCGACAAATGCATCATGCTTTTCCGCCGTGCCTTCCGTTAATGGTTGAAACCAGTGTGAATAATGAGTAGCACCCATTTCCATTGCCCAGGATTTCATTCCTGAAGCAATCTGATCAGCTATCTTTCTGTCGATTCTTGTACCTTTATCAATAGCATCATTAACATGATTGTAAGCCTCAGCAGACAAGTATTTCTCCATTTTATTCTTGTCAAATACATTGACACCAAAATATTCTGATGTCATATTAGCAGGTGGTTTTACATGTATCGGTTTCCTCGATAATACTTCATTAAGAGCACTAAATCTTATAATTGTCATAATATATTGTTTAAAAATTTAACTTATTTTCGTCACAAATATAATATATTTTATGTATCACCCCTTATTTTTTATACTTTATTTTACTAAATAATATAATTTATTTATTAACACCTTTTTTTTAATGGGGTTTTTTATTATTTATACAGAAATAAACAGATTTAATAACAAGGAATGTATATTCCAGTGGTATTTTTAAAAAATTTGTTATAAATGAGCCTAAATAAGATCTCAGGTATCTCCGGAATTCAGGCTGCCTGATGCAAATTTCTTCAACTCTTCAACCCATTCCTTTCCATATTTACAAACCAGTGCATCCTCAACAAATTTAAAGACCGGTATATTTAGTTTGTTTCCCAGCTCCCTTGCCGGTTTACATATATCCCACCTGTCATAATTCACTGCATCAAAAGTATTATACTTCTTTATTCTAATCGGATACAGATAACATGACAACGGTTTTCTGAAATTTATTTCACTATCGGCAAAAGCAAGCTCGATTCCGCACTTTGCCACTCCATGTTCAAATACTGTATAAGCACATTCTTTGCCTTTAATTATAGGGGTTACGTAGTCTTTGTCCTTATCAATAACGTGCGTACCCTCATTTTCAATAGTATTTATTCCTTCCTGCCGGAGGTATGGTTTTACTTTAGGGTAAATTTCCTTTAAAATACTTAATTCGTATTTTTCAAGGGGAGCACCGGCATCACCATGAACACAACATAAGCCTTTGCATTTCTTAATGTCGCATTTAAAATTCTCTTTTAAAATATCAATACTCACTATTATATTATCAATCTGAAGCATAATTGCAGTTTACCTGATTTTAAATATTTATAAAATTAGCATAACATTAAAAAAAAGTCACCGGTTTGAAATTATTTATGATATAAAGGTTTCAGAATTTTTATTTCACTTGCAGACTTATATAGCATCTTGTTCTTCAGTGAGTAGCCTATTACAATCTCCTCATTAAATAAAAAAGGTGGTTCTTCATTTATACCATCATCACCCGGGGATTCATCAAGCATTACCGTGCCGGTTAATATTAAAGTGTCATTTTTACTAAAGGAATTGCCCGGTTCATTACTTGTCAGATTATATATCCTGAATGTAATCAACTTTCTGTTTACCCATATCTCCTTCAGCTTAAGCTTGCTGGCTCTTGTCCCTGCGATTATTGTAATTCTGTAATTCACTCCTCTTGCTGACTTTTGCCTGCCTCCCGTCCACTCCTGCCTTGTAGCTTCAGCTATCGTAAAATCCTTCCTGCATATGATCAGGGGGCCTGCTATTAGTATAAATAATATTAAAAATCTCACCTGAAATAATTTACAGATTAAAAATATAAAAATTAGGCAGGTTTAACTTATTATTTTTATTTATTATCGTTTTTCAGGGTTAAACTGTAAAATTTTCCTGATAAATATTAGCAAAAAAGTGATAATTGATATAACTTTAATATAAAGAGAAGAATTATATTTGTACTGATTAACAGGTTATTAAATACTGACTAAACTTTTATTTTTTTTATAAAATTTTGTGCCTGAAACAAATCGGCCTGTAAGACGTAACAGACATTATTAAAAATTACCCTATCTGACTGAATATTGGAATATACCTGAAACCAGGTTTTATATGATTGGTTATTCTATTTAACTTTGCTGCTGGTATTATTAAATTGTTAGTAAAAATGTAAATTGGCTTGTTAAATTATTTGTAATTTTGATAATATCATCAAAGTATGAATAAAAGTTTTTATAAGGAATCATAATTTTTATCAAAATGAAAAGGTTAAAAATTTTTATATTATTGTTAGTGGTATCTTTAATTATAATTTGTTCCTGTAGCAGGTACATCTGTCCGGCTTATGCCAGTAACGATAATTATGAACAAAGGCATAATAATTAAAAAAGATTTCAAGTAACAGTATTTTTATTTATATTTGAATAAAGTGGATTGTTTGGTAACTTAATTAAATTAATTATGAAAAAGGTTTTCATTTTGGCAGTACTTTTAATTTCATTAGTTGTACTTTTTGTGTCCTGTAAAGGTACCAAAACTTGTCCTGCTTACTCACAGGATAATGTTGAACAGTCTGAACCGGTCAATAGTTAATATTTAACATACACTTTTTTTTACTATCTTTATATACTGTTTTCCTTAATTTTTTTCTTTTATTGGGAATAGTAAATATTTATATTATTCCGTGAAAAAATTACTTGTTTATATTCCTTTTATACTTTCATGTTCTCTTATTTTTGCGCAAGGAGAAATAGATGATCAGGATAAAATATTTTACCGGAATGAGCGCACATTTGCAGCCTTTTTAACTTCTACGGGCATAGGAGGAAATTTCAGATATGCCAAACGCATAACTGCCTTTAAAAAGACCCTGTATGAAATTGATCTTGTTAATATAAAGCACCCTAAAGAGATAAAAATGTCAACCTCATCAACAACTTTGGCCAGCAGAAGTTTTGTATATGGGAAGCTTAATCATTTTTATAGTCTTAGGGCAGGGATAGGTCTGCAGAAAGAGATCTTCCAAAAATTCGACAAGGGAGGGGTATCAATAAGGTATTTTTATAATCTGGGTCCAGCACTTGGCATTAAAAAACCTATTTATTACTACATTTATCAAATTAGTGCGGACGGCCAGATAACAGGACAGAAGATTGAGAAATTTGATATAACCCAGCATGTCGATCCGAGGATAATGTCAAGAGCTTCATATTTTAATGGTATTGGTGAAATATCATTTACGCCCGGATTATATGGAAAAGTGGGATTAACTTTTGAGTTTGGCAAGTATGATGAAATACTGCATGCCATAGAAGCCGGAGTTATACTGGATGCATTTTTGAAAAAAATACCGATAATGGCAATTGAGAACAATAAGCAGGTGTTCTTTTCCATGTTTTTAAGTTACCGTTTTGGAAAAATAATAGATTCAAGGTTCAAAAGTAAAAAGACACCTATTGATGAAATCATCGTTCAATAATATCTGAACAAAGGTGACTGTCAGTGCTTAAAGTTGGCTTTGTTTATTCATCCGTAAAAAACCTCATATTATTTATTGCTGGAATTCACTAATTTTGTTACTTTCGCATTTCAATTTTCAATGAAGTTAAATTGTTAATCTATAAATAATTAAATTATGGCTAAAATTAAAATAGGAATTAATGGTTTCGGCAGAATTGGCAGGAATGTTTTTAAAATTGCCCTGGAAAAACCTGATATGGAGATAGTTGGTATTAATGACATCACTGCAAATAATGTACTGGCACACTTACTTAAGTACGATTCGACACAGGGAAAATTCGCCGGTACTGTCAGTTTTGATGATGATGGTCTTATTGTGAACGGTAAGAAAATAAAAGTTAGTGCAGAAAGAAGCCCTGCAAATATTCCATGGGCTGTAACTCCTGATGTTGTGGTTGAATCAACCGGTGTCTTCAGAGCAAGGGAAAGCGCAAAGGGAGGATATGGTGATCATCTTAAAAACGGAGCAAAAAAAGTAATTCTGACTGTTCCTGCAAAAGACCAGATTGACAATATGATAGTACTTGGTGTTAATGACGATGACCTTAGGCCGGAAGATACTTGTGTATCCAATGCATCATGCACTACCAATTGTCTCGCACCCGTGGTAAAAGTCCTCAATGATAAGTTCGGTGTTGATAGCGGATTTATGACAACGATCCATTCTTATACTAATGATCAGGTAATTTTAGATGCACCGCACAGTGATTTAAGAAGAGCCCGGTCCGCAGCTTTATCGCAGATACCGACAACCACCGGAGCAGCAAAAGCAGTTGGCAAGGTAATACCTGAACTTAACGGCAAATTAAACGGGCTCTCAATAAGGGTTCCTACTCCTACCGGCTCACTGGTTGATTTTGTTGCTGTATTAAAGAAAGAGGCTACAGTAGAGCAGATTAATAATGCAATGAAAGAGGCAGCAGAAGGTCCGATGAAGGGTATACTCGAGTATACCGAAGATCCTATAGTATCCGTTGATGTTATACATAACCCTCATTCTTCGATCTTTGATGCCCAGAGTACCATGGTTATTGGGAAAATAGTCAAAGTTCTTGCCTGGTATGATAATGAATGGGGCTACTCATACAGGGTGGTTGATCTGATTGAAAAATTAATATAGAATTTATAAAAATTTAAAACCCGGAGTCCGCTCCGGGTTTTTTTTACATATACTCAATAAGATTAAAAGGTATTTTTATTGTAGATTTATAATGTTCTCCCAGACTTAATATCGCTTCATCGTCTTCTTCATAGTACCAGTTGATAATACATTTCATACCCTCATCATATCTTTTTTTTAATAATCTGAAAATTCCCAGCAAGTACTTTGAAGAACCGCTGTTGACATACTCAAGGTTAAGATCCATTCTTGTTGTTTCCCGCGGATTCTTGTAGTAGTTTTCAATCCAGTCAATTAAATTTTCAAAGAAATCACTTGGATTTTCAGGAATAGACCTGCCTTCGATTTTTAAAACTCCCAATTCAGGGTCAAAATGTACTTTAGGTGTATTACTTGTTTTTTTTATTACTAACTGTTCCATATTTTATATTTACTTACTTATTCTATTCATATCGCAATGCAACAATAGGATCTAATTTTGAGGCTTTAACAGCCGGGAAATACCCTGAAATCAAACCTACAATAAAACACAGTGCTATGCCACTTATAATCCACAGCCATGGTATAATAAAGGCTGATTT
>CAZOLY010000086.1:0-13900 GCA_964580815.1 uncultured Bacteroidales bacterium | reverse complement strand
CTTCAGAAACTTCGCCCTGTCTTCGTCCGACATAGCGTCCTCGTTCATTTCAGCAAGTTTATTTGTAATCGCAGTGCCAAATAAAAACTCGTGACGTACCTGCCGGACTTCAACATCTGCTCCCGGACTGGTTTTTACAATGATATCACCCATCCTTATTTCCGAAATACGGGCATCTATGGCTTCCGGTGTTAATTTAGCCGAAATATCATCCTGGGAAAAACAAACAGGCATAATAAGTAAAATTAAAATTGTAACTGAATAAATTGACTTTGCTTTCATAATTTATGCTCCTTATTATAATTAAAATATTTAATATAAAGTATGTATTTTTATAAAAAGACATATGTACGTCTGCCTGCATACTCATAAATTTACAACTTTCTTATTATAATATCATCGTTACCTGTCTTATTATGTGTATTAATTTTTTATTTTGTTCCCAGCTTGTTTCTTAACTTATTGTATTTTTAAACCAGGAAATGATACTTCCTGATTTTTCTAAATATTAATATTTTATTAGCATGGACTCAATAAAATATTTTAAAAAGCCGCATTTGAATCATCTTATCAGATTCATTTTTATTTTATTATTTTTCGTCTCATGCAATACTGAAGAAAATATCGTCATTTATATGATAGGAGACTCAACAATGTCGGATAAACCCAATCCTGATAGTAATCCCGAACGCGGTTGGGGACAGATGCTTCCGCATTTTTTCAATGAACCTGTAACAATCAGAAATCATGCAGTTAATGGACGAAGCACAAAGAGCTTTATTCATGAAGGGCGATGGAAAACAGTGCTGGAGGAACTGAAACCAGGGGATTATGTTTTTATTCAGTTCGGACATAATGATCAGAAACTGGCTGATTCAACAAGATATACTAATCCCTACACCGGTTACAGGCGTAACTTAATAAAATATATAAATGAAACCCGCGAAAAAGGGGCAATTCCTGTTCTTTTCAGCCCTATAGTCCGTCGTAACTTTAATGACAACGGCGTTCTGGAAGATACACATGGGGCATACCCCCTTGTAATGAGAGATGTTGCCGATGAATTAGATGTCACTTTCATTGATTTACAGCTTAAGTCTGAAGATCTTGTGCTTTCCCTGGGAGTGGAAGGTTCCAAAATGCTGTATTTATGGATTGAACCTGGCAAATATGAAATGTACCCTGACGGCAAGCAGGACAATACACATTTTACCGGGAAAGGGGCTACCGAAATGGCACGGCTTGCTGTTGTAGGACTTAAATAAACAAATTTAGATTTGGCAAAATATATTAAATCCGGCTATTAAAATAAATAGCGGCTATGTTTTGAGAATCTTAATTCATAATTTGTTTTTACTGAAAAATAACCAGCTTTGTTGTTTTTACTCCCGTTCCTGCTCTTATTCTGAATATATATGCTCCTTTGGGTAACTGGCCATCCCCCCAGTTACTGAAATATGAAATGAACTCTTCTTTGTAACATTCCTTTTGCCGGAATAACCTGCCATCAAAGGTATAAATCTGCAGGCTGATACTTTGATTATCAGGCATATTAGACACAAATTGTATAAAATCTTCGAATGAATCAGATTTATTGATTTCCTCATATCCCGAAAGATATTTGCTTTTAAATTCTTCCAGGTGAGCCTTTAAATATGCAGGTCTCCTTTCCATATAATCTCTTATCCCGTCAACGCTGCCGTACCAGTTGGTAGTTATCCCGGACTCATATGGCCATCTGTCCCAATGTTCCTGCATATATGGCTCTATTTGGCTAACCATTTCATCCAGGATGGAAGTTGTTGCTGTGACCGAAAATTCATTTTGTAATTTTTCTTCCATATTGGCAACAAATGATTTCACGAATGTATCGTTTTTCACAAGCTCTTTAAAAATCAAATGTGGCCCGTAATATTCAAACAAGGGGATATCTGTACCTGTCAGAACATGATCAAACATATTAAACTGGGGACCCAGAAATGCCAATGAATTGTCGAGTCCGGTCGCTACTCCGAAACCCGTTTCCATATCATAGGTAATATACCGCCATCTGCCTTCGCTGATCCTTGGTCTCCAGGTTGCTTCATTGTTACCCGGCCAATCCCATTTACCCAAATACATGCTATGAACCATATAATCGATAAAATTATCAATATCAAGTTGTGTTTTTATGTAATCATAACATTCGCCTGTACTTAGATCGTGGCTGCGTATATATGCCGTCAGATTATTCCAGTGAACAGCATCTCCCTCATTTACTTCTGTAATATACTGGGTGCGGTTATCCCAGTGATACAACAGATCAATACCGGGATCGTCAGTATTTACATTGTGATGAACCTCAAAATACCAGTTACTTTTATTGGCTTCCCTTAACTCGTGTATTCCCCAGTATTCACCATTTATAAACAGAATAACCGGCTGGTACGACTGCAAATCCAAATAGCTTTCTTCCATTAACCTGTGAGCACAAGCATCGTTAAACATGGCGCTAAGTATCGTGCTTCCCCATGCCCTTATTATAAATCGTTTATATTCATTGATATTCCTGGCATGCCCTTTGGTTTCCTTAAATATCGGATAATTAATCCTGTTATCATCGTATATATTTCTGGCAATTACGTGAAATGCTTTCTGCGGACTGGCAGGTGATGTTCCGCCCTGAATGCGTACCCCAACATTCTGGGCAAAGCCGATTGTACCATCAGGTTCAAAATAGCTCATATGCACTTCCCTTTCCCAGTCCCTGAAATAATTGCCTGTGCTGCTGTTGCCATCCACATGACAGACACCAGGTACATATATACCAGCAGTATCATCAAATAAATTATCCGGGTCAGTAACAATAGAAATAACCGGCAAAGTATAATGGGTTTTCATGCCTTCTTTAATGAAATACGTTTTTGCTACTATATCACTTGCTATTTTGCCTTCCTCAAAGGAACGGAGTTTTACAATAGTAGCCTTAAAAACATTGCCTGACGGTGGAACCCAGTCCGGAAGCCAGGGAAAAGGGTCCCGGTTTGTTCTGATTTCGGAATAGACATTTGGTTCGGATGTCCTGTCCGTCAGAAGCAACGTATCAGGAAATACCTCCGAATCTTCAGTGGGATCGGTACCATTCAGGGTAAACCTGACAGTTGCGAGCGCATCTTCTGAGAGGATATAAAGTTTCTGATCATTCTCATAAAACCCCTCTTCTAATGAGACAACAGGTACAGCAGCAACAATATAACCTGTGCTACTATTGGCATCTCCCGGAGTTGGCTCGTCATAAAATACCCATGATGCATGCAGTACAGGATTTCTTCCCGATGAAATATCGGTTTTCTGGCTTGTAAATGACACAGTATCAATTATGCTTATATCACCTGAATATAATCCTATCTCCTCTCCCTCATTGCTTAGTTTAAAACTTGTATGTATCGACCCAAGTATTGTATCATGATTATCACACCAGATTATCAGGTATTGCTTTGCACCTATAACCACGTTATCATAAATTTCCCATTTGGCCGGTTCACTATAATCATCGGATATAAAACAGCCCCTGATATTTATGTCTGAATCACCATAATTGTATATCTCTATCCAGTCGCTATATTCATTAAAGTCAGGATCAGAAATTACTGTTGAGTTTGAAGCCATGAATTCATTGATATATATATCAGGTACCTGTGATTGCATTTCTAACGGGAAAATTATTACCCCGGCACAAATCAGTTTTAGAATACCTTTCATTATTTCTTAATGAATATAATTATCAGGCAACTCCTTTAATCTTGATTTTCACTATTGTTGTTCCTTCCCAATAATAGATGTTTATAAGTCCTTTAACCCTATTACCCTTCCCACTCCAACATTAATATAATTTTTATCAAACTCCTCCCTGAACAACTGTCTTGCAACATCTCCCGAGCAATGACAAGGTCCGATATACTGAACTCCCGATTTTTTTATATCAGTGACCAGATTCTCTATTTCTCGTCCTCTTTCTTTGGATAAATGAAACCCTCCTATTGCAAGGAGCACATTCGCATTAAACAAATCTTTTGCCTTATTTATAATTCTCAATATCCCCGGATGGGCACAGCCTGTTATCACAACCAGTCCCTTTTCTGTGATAATAACCAAAGACTGCTCTATTATATTTGTACCAAGCACGCCGGTCGAATAGACACCTTTCACAATCTCACGGGGTCCCCGTACATCAATTATCCCTGCCCCAGATTCACGTATATTATCTATTAAACTTTCAGGAAATGATGAAGGTATAAATACGGTGACTTCAGGATTTATTTTAAGAAAGCTAACTAACCCTCCGACATGATCATTGTGAATATGAGAAAGCACTATCAGGTCTATCTCTTCCGGACTAATACCCAGTTCCTGCATATTTGCCAGTAATATTGAACCGTCACCGCCAGTATCGAACAAAATAGTCTTTTCTGTTCCCGTAACAATACAGGAGAATCCCCACGCAGTTTCCAGTCCGTCCTTAAACCTATTATTATCATAGACAACAGTGATTTTAATATTCTCAGATGCTACTACTGATAAATTATTTTTGTTTTGCATGGCTGGTTTTGATTTATAATCTTTATGTTTAAGGTAAAAAGCTGCACCTAATAATGTGCCTGCAGCCGCAATTGCTAAAATACCCGGAATTAATATCTTTCCCATTTTCAACTTCATTTATTTGCTTTCTTTTATAATCTATTTTATCCCTCTTAAATATATAATTAGTCTCTTTACAGCCTTTACTACGGACAGCATTATTACCAGGGTGAAAACAATAGAGGCACCGCTGGGAATATTAAGATAAAATGCTCCCAGCAATCCTGACACTAACCCAATGAAGCCGAACAGCACCGATAGCAATATGATCTTCTTATAATTCATTGTTAGCGTATTTGCTATGTTCTGGGGAATAGTCAGCAGTGACAGTACCAGTATTATTCCCACGACCTTTATGTTTATCACCACAGTCAAAGCAACCAGTCCGATTAATATATAATTGAAAAGCCGGCATGGTATATTCTTAATACGTGCAAACTCCTCGTCAAAAGAAATAAACAGTATAATTTTTATGAAAAACATAAAAAACAATACAATCACTGCAGTCAGTATAACCATAAACAGTATATCCGGGGCGGAGACCGTCAGGATATTGCCAAACAAAAAACTCATCAGATTCGGCGCATAGCCCGGTGTTATGTATACAAATATTATTCCCGTGGCCATGCCAAAAGCCCAGAACATAGCTATTACCGAATCATTTCTTATCTCAATCCTTTTGGTAAGATACTCTATGCCCAGGGCTGAAATCACTGCAAAAGCAGCAGCTCCGAGTATGGGATTCACTCCCAGGAAATAGCCTATACCTATGCCTCCAAAAGAAGCATGAGTTATTCCTCCGCTTATAAATACTATCCTTCGTGAAACAACATATGTCCCTATTACCCCGCATGATATGCTGGCAAGTACTGCTGCCAGCAGTGCATTCTTAAAAAATTCATGTGTAAACAGCTCTGCCATGCCTGGTTACTATTTTTTATGATCTTTTAATACCCTGTGTGGCACCGTGCCATGGGTTATAAGGTCAATCGGACAATTGTAAGCCTTTAATATCTCATTATTTATTTCGTTCGATGGATGGTAGTGCAGTTCCCCGTTTACACAGGCTATGGTCTTTACATAAGACGATATCATTCCTGCGTCGTGCGATACAACAATTATTGCCATACTTTTATTAAGCTCTTCAAGAATGTCGAAAAGCTCACTTTCAAATACCTGGTCAACATAAGTATTAGGCTCATCAAGAAGCAGAAGCTGTGGTGATGAAATAATCGCTCTTGCCAGCAACGCCTTTTGCATCTCTCCTCCCGAAAGCTCACCAAAGGCTTTACCGCTTAAGCCTCCGATACCCATTCTTGCCAGCACTTCCCATGCCCTGCCCCTTTCATCCTTCGAATAGCTCCTTACAATATTCCTCCTTCTTAGCATTCCGGATAAGACCACCTCTCCAACAGAAATAGGAAATTTCCTGTCTGTTGAGAATTGCTGTGGAAGGTATCCTATATTAAGTTTTTTATTCCCGTCAGACAGATAATATTCAACGCGCCCCCCCGATGGTTTCAACAGTCCCAGTATAACCTTTAAAAGGGTGGTCTTGCCTCCCCCATTCGGACCTATAATACCGATAAAATCATTATCAAAAATAGAAAGGCTTACATGTTTCAGTACCCTTTGTCCGTTATAGCCGGCACTCATATTCTTTATTTCGACAATCTTTTTCATTTATCCCTGCCGTTACTTAAATTTATTACAAGCTGGTCTGTAATATACATCATCTGATTTAACAAATCCTCATCAAGTGGATTAATTTTTATTATTTTCCCATTAATTTCATCTGCCAGCACTTTTGCATTTTCAATATCAAACTGCTCCTGTATAAAAATAGCCCTAATATTATCTTTTTTAGCCAGAACAATTAACTCCTCAAGGTAATAAGGGGAGGGTGACTTACCTTCATACTCTATAGGTATTTGCTGCAGCCCGTAATCCCTTGCCAGGTATGTAAGAGCAGGATGGTAAATAAAAAACTTCCTGTTACTCACCTTTGATAGTGATTTGCCAATATTGCTGTCAAGGCTGTCAAGCTCTTCCAGAAAGTTGTTATAATTTTGTTTGAATATAACGCTGTCTGAGGGCATGATTTCAATTAATGCCCCATATATATTCTTGCTTATTAATTTTAATGCTTTTGGCGACAGCCATATATGGGGATCAATCACAGCTCTGTCATTATCATTATATGTATGAATATGCTCGCTTTCTATAAGCATTATACCTGAGGAAAGATCAAATACAGGCATTGACTTATTGATTGATGATATTTTCTTCATCCATACCCTTTCAAATCCAATATGACCTATCATAAAATACGCTTTTGATTTGCTTAATTGCTGCAACTGCCGGGGAGAAGGGTCATAGGTAGCAGGGCTCATGCCCGGGGGTATCATCACGTTTATTCTATAACTGTCACCTGCAATTTTCTGAAGCATGTACTTCTGAGGCAATATGCTTACAGTTATTAACGGCTTGTCCTCTTTATCGGGATTTGTTCTGCAACCTTTAAATATAACAAGTATAATTAATATTATTAATGAATTTACCTTCATAAAAAGACCTGGTTCTGTTTTTATGAATACCTTTTTGTTTTTATCTTTTTGGGAGGCACAGGATCAAAACCTTGAGTTCCCCAGGGATGACAGCGAATAATCCTTCTGAAGGCCAGCCAGCTCCCTTTAAAAATACCATGGACCTTTAAGGCCTCAATAGCATATTGTGAACATGTTGGCAAATGGCGGCAACTTGCCGGCATCAGTGGCGAAATGGCAAGCTGGTATAACCTTACCGGCAGAATAAGTATTTGTATTAACATGCTCCGTAAAAACCGGAAAATTTTCATTATAATTATTGTTTCAATGCCCTTCCTCATTCTCCCGGGTATTCAATAAAATTACGTTCGGTTTCATATAATACTACTTTCAGCCCAAGCTTTGAATCAATTTTTGCACGTAAAAGATTCCAGATAGCTACTGCTATATTCTCAGCAGTAGGATTAGCATCTTTAAAATCTTCAACATCAAGGTTAAGGTTCTTATGATCATATCTTTTAATTACTGACTCCTCGATAATACCTTTTAATAGATCGATATCTATAACAAATCCTGTCTCGGGATTAATCTCTCCCGTAACCTTAACGATAAGGTCATAATTATGTCCGTGGTAATTGGGATTGCTGCAGACACCAAAAATCTTTTTATTTTCCGCATCATCCCATCCGGGATTACACAGCCTGTGGGCAGCGTTAAAATGAGCTTTTCTGCATACCGTTACTGTCATAATATTTAATTCAAACTTGTTAAAATTATCATTTAAGTCAAAATTAAAACAATAAATCCGTAATAATTGTTCTTTTTTATAATATTAATGGATACCATTTATGCAGGAATGATAAATAACATTTAACAAAATTTAACGATATTATATTTTTTTTAATCACAAAGCTTTATAGCTTTATAATGTACCCGAATTAACAATTTGAAGCCTGTATTAAAAATACTGACCTCCTGTTACATGCTTATAATTTTCCTGCCCGTATACCCGCAAATCGGGCTTAAGGAAAATGCAGAGGACCTTAAGGGCATCATCGTTAATGAGCATACATTTGAATATGTTTCACTCGTACATATTTACAATGAGAGAACCCACAGAACAACTGTCTCTGACACAAGTGGTTATTTTTCAGTGAGGGTAAGCAGGGAAGATACTCTTGTTTTTTCGGCTATAGGTTACTTTTTGAAAGCCGTCTGCATTACTGATTCTATGTTGCAGGAAGAGTCAGTATTTGTTGAGCTCCTGCCAAGAAAATATGAAATACCGGAAGCCAGGGTTTATGCACTGGGCACATACGAACAGTTCAAGCAGAAAGTACTGGCCTTGAAACTGCCGGAAACAAGGACCGCTAAACTGCGGAAATCATTGTATGATATCTCAAGACAGACAGGTAAGGAAGTAAAGTATCAACAGGACATGGATAAACTTGCCCGGGGAGTCCTCTATTCTATCCCTATACTTTCACGTGAAGAAATTGAAATGATCAAGCTGAAAAAAATTAAGGAAAAGGAAAAAATTAAGAATATTATTTATGAAAAATTTAATCCAGAAATAGTTGGTAACTTAACCGGACTTGAAGGTGATGAACTTATAGAATTCATGGTTTTTTGTAATTTTAGTGAGAAGTACTTGCTGGAAACAAACCAGTATTATATATTGGTCAGAGTATTGGAGAAGCTTGAAGAATTTAAAAAACTAAAAAAAAGCAACTTATATCTCGATTACGAAAAATATAAATTCAGTTAATTTTAATATTCGGGGAGACATTAAATATGGCTAATATTCCTTCCTTCAGGGACATAGAGTCAGCACATCAACGGATTAAAAGTTATATCCATAATACTCCTGTTTTAACATCGGCAAGTATTAATAAGATGGTTGAATCAGACCTGTATTTCAAATGCGAGAACTTCCAGAAAGCCGGGGCTTTTAAATTCAGGGGAGCTACAAATGCCGTCCAGTCACTAAGTGAAGAAATGGCTAAAAAAGGCGTAGCGACACACTCTTCGGGAAATCATGCAGGAGCCCTGGCCCTGGCAGCCAGAACAAGGAACATAAAATGCCATATTGTAATGCCTGAAAGTGCATTGCCTGTGAAGGTTAATGCTGTACGAAGCTATGGAGCAAATATTACATTCTGTGAGCCAACGTTAAAATCAAGGGAACAAACCCTTGAAAAAGTAGTAAATAAAACAGGAGCTGTATTTATTCACCCTTATAACTGCTTTGAAGTAATTTGCGGGCAGGGAACAGCAGCAAAAGAACTTGTCGAAAAGGTGCACTCACTGCAATATATACTTACTCCGGTTGGGGGCGGAGGTATGCTCAGTGGTACGGCTATCGCAGTAAAAGCTATGAATCCGAGGATTACGGTAATAGGAGCAGAACCCCTTAATGCTGATGACGCTTACCGCTCATTTAAAAGCGGCAAGCTTATACCTTCAGAAAATCCGGTTACAATAGCAGACGGACTCCTGACTTCGCTGGGAGACCTTACATTTGAAATCATCAGAAAAAAAGTGGACGATATCATTACTGTGAAAGAAAAATCAATAATTCAGGCTATGAGGATTATCTGGGAACGTATGAAAATAATCATTGAACCTTCTGCGTCCGTAACAATGTCTGCTATCCTGGAAAACAAGAAAATGTTCAGTAACAAAAAGACAGGAATAATCATAACAGGGGGAAATGTGGATCTCAATAATCTTCCTTTTATTTGATAACCATCTCACAGGTAACAGGATAATGATCTGACCATTTTATTCTTCCCGTTTCAAAATTGAAGGATTTTATTTTTTTACTGTGAAATATATAATCTATCCTGAAAGAAGGAAAATTACCCAGGTACGTATTACCTATCCCATATCCCGATTCCAGGTAAGCATCCGAGAATTTCCCCTTCATTTTCCTGTAAGTATATGATACAGGAGTATCGTTAAAATCTCCGCATACTATAACAGGATATTTTGAATTCCTGACATGCGCCGACAGAATATCTACCTGTCTTGCCCTTTTTATATATGCATTCTTTAACCTTGATGATATATCCTTCAGCTCGTCAAGATGCTTATTATTGTATTTTAAAATAAGACTGTCAATAAACCCATAATTACTTTTCTTAAGATTTATTGACTGCAGATGACAATTATATACCCTTATTGTATCTGAATTGATTTTTATATCTGAATAAATAGCGGTATTTACAGAATTCTCAAACTTAATATATCCTTTATTTACAATTGGAAAACTGCTGAAAGTGGCTATACCAAAACTATTTCCGTTAGATTGAAAACTTATGTAATTTATGTGATTATATGGTGTATCATCCAGTTCTTTAATAAGATCATCACTTGTATACCCTGAGAATTTTTGAGCTAGAAACTCCTGGAAACAAATGATCTGCGGCTTTTCGTCAGAAATGAAGTAAAAAATATTCTTTTCCGCAGCTGTATCTCCCAGCCATCTGTAATGATCGAACAACCTTACATTATAGGACATTATCTTAAAATGCTGGGCAGCAGCAGGAATTTTTTTCCTTATTATCTGAATCTGAAAATACTTTCTGAGTTGCCCCCAGCCGATCAATATTGCAACCAGGGAGATCAGAAAATATCTGTTTTTCGTTAATGCCCAGTAGATTACAAAAACAATGTTTATAATAAGAATATAGGGATATGCCAGCCCGAAAAACGCAAAAATCCATATCTTTTCCGGACTTATTAAAGGGGATAAGTACGACAGAATCAAAAAGCCAACGAAAAAAAGGTTTAATGACAATACTGCTCTGCTTAAAATTTTCTTCAAAATAGTTACATTTTACTAATAACAAGACGACACAGATAGTTAACTTTTATTACTCATTCTGAAAAGGGTCTCTTTTTCTTTTTTTGTAAGACTATCATATCCTGACCTGGCAATTTTATCGAGGATACGATCAATTTCCTCCTGTGCTTCTGCCTTTCGCCGGTTATATTCCATGTCAGTTATATCTCTGGCACTACGTTTATAGGATACCTTCATCCTCTTCTTTCCCGGTTTGAAAAGCGAAGCTATAAAATCCAATATACTATTCAGACCCCTGCCCAGGTCCTTTCCCTTTCTGTATTGCTGAACAAATAAGTAGCCGAATATTGCTCCCCCCAGATGGGCAATATGACCGCCGGCATTACTGGAATAAATAATCTGCAAGACATCTGTCACAATAAAAAAGATAGCAATATATATCAATTTAACAGGCCCTATAAGAGGAACATATACGCTATAGTCAGGCGCATAAAAACATACTCCCATCGCTACAGCCATGACCCCTGCTGAAGCCCCCAGCATCACAGCACCCCTGACAGCTTCATCTAATCCGGGAATGATATTATGAAAAATTACCAGAAAAATATTATAGGAAACCACAAATAATAATGCTCCTGCAATGCCTCCCAGAATGAATGTACTTAATAGTTGCTTTTCGGTGAAGTACATAAGAAATATCCTGCCAAACATGAAAAACCAGATCATATTAAAAAGAATATGCAAAAAATTAAAATGAAGGAACATGTAAGTAAAAACGGTCCATGGCCTGAATATCAGCTTCGATATATCGGCAGGGACCATAAAAAATGTAAGAAATTTATCATGAAATCCGGGAACAAATCTAACCAGGGGTAATAAAATTAAGAAAATGAGGATATTGATATAAATTAACCTGACAAGTACTCCACCTCTCTTATAAGATTGTTTTATTTCGTCAATTATTGTCATTCAAGGTATTTGCTGAAATATTTATACAAAAATAGTCAATATCTCCTGAACTGGTGTCTCTTCCAGATCAAAACCAGTAAAAGTCCGAACAGCGCTCCTCCCAGATGCGCAAAATGTGCGATATTATCACCTTTAAAATTAGCTACTCCAAAAAATAGTTCTAATACCGCATACCCCGGTACAAGGTACTTTGCTTTAATAGGTACGGGAAAAAATATTAACATCAATTCAACATTAGGAAAGAGGACTGTGAATGCGGCCAGTATCCCAAAAATGGCACCTGACGCCCCTACTGTTATATTCCCTTCAACATGCAATTGCACTATTAATGTCACTACCCTTTTGGCATCCCCAATGTAAGCACTATTACCCGGATTATTAAGCCATTTATCCATTAAGATTAAAACTTCCTGCGATGGATTACCTAAATATTTATTAACTATCAGACTAAAAGTATCATATGTAGGAGCATAATAAAATGAATCTGCAAGCTTTACCAAAGATGATATTTGTATATGCAGAACAAGCATATGAATAAGAGCAGCACCAATGCCGGCAGTAAAATAAAGCAGAAAAAATTTTTTACTCCCCAGAACATTTTCAAGAACCCTTCCAAACATCCATAATCCGAACATATTAAAAAGGATATGAAATATAATAATCCTGTTAGTATAAGGGTTCATATAGGCATGCAGAAACATATGCGTTATTATCTGGTAGGGTTTAAATGCATGCGACTTAAAATAGTGAAGCCCGAAAATCTGATGTATGTCAAGTTCGAAAAAAACCCGCAAAAAAATGCTTAGAAAGTAGATTGCTATATTTATAATCAGTAAATTCCGTACTACCTGCGTGGTTGATCCAAATCTGCCTGTTCCAAGACTAGTCATAAGATATATACATTACCTGAATACTATTTAACAACACAAATATATTATTGTTTTACATAAATGTTTATATTAATTGACAATTAACTCAACACTCCTTCATCAATGAAGCTAAAATATGAGTTGTCAGCAATTATAATATGGTCAAGCAGTTTGATGTCCATCAGTTCCGCTGCTTCTCTGAGTTTGTTTGTTATGTTTATATCTGCCTTGCTGGGGGTAAGGTTGCCTGAAGGGTGATTATGGCACAATATTATTGATGATGCGAGTTTTTCAACCGCCCTTTTCAGAATTATTTTAACATCTATAACCGTTCCCGCTATCCCTCCCTGGCTAATTCTGTATTTATCAATAACCTTGTTCGATCTGTTCAATAAGAGTATCCAGAACTCTTCATGAGCCAGATCCGAGATCAACGGGAATAATATCTCATATACATCTTTACTGCTTGTGATCTTTGGCCTTTCCAGGGCTTCAGATAATTTTCTCCTGCGGCCCAGCTCAATTGCAGCAATTACTGAAATGGCCTTTGCCTTGCCCACGCCTTTTAACTTCAGCAAATCATCAACATTAAATTTCCCTAACTGGTTCAAATTATTGTCTGCATTTTTTAAGATCTGCCTGGCCAACTCCACAGCAGATATTTCCCTTGTCCCCGATCCTATGATCAATGCTATTAGTTCGGTGTCGCTGAGGCTTTGAATACCTTTGGCAAGAAATCTTTCCCTGGGCCTGTCTTCAACTGCCCAGTTTTTTATACTTAGTTTTTTATAATTACCCATAACGTTAAAAAATGAAACAAAAAACCCCCCTGAGGTTCAGAGGGGCACGATATAAATTTTAATAAGCTTATAAATTGTTTGCCAGCTTGGCCAGTTTTGATTTTATGTTTGATGATTTCTTCTTATGAATAATGTTTCTTTTGGCCAGCTTGTCCAACATAGAAGCTATTTCGGGATATAATTTGTTTGCTTCTTTTTTATCGGTTGTGGTCTTTAGTTTTTTAATTGCATTACGCGTCGTTCTGGCATAATATTTATTATTAAGCTTATGCTCTTCATTTTGCCTGATTC
>CAZOLY010000085.1:0-13931 GCA_964580815.1 uncultured Bacteroidales bacterium | reverse complement strand
ATCAAATATGACTTTATTAACTTGCTGAAATGGACATTTGCGAATAATTTATCACTGTTCCTGAAGGTTGACAACATTCTTGATAAAGAAATATGGTTAACTGACTGGGGGCTCACGCCGGGCAAATCAATCCCTGTTAACCAGGGCAGGGAAATATATTTGGGACTGGATATAGGATTTTAAAGATCTGCGAGTTCAAAGGGAAGGCAGGGATATAATATGACAATATCTTTGTCTTCCTTTTATTTTACGTCAGTAATAACATTATTCAAGTCACACTTTTTAAGCCTTCCCTGTTTGGATTTCCTTTTTAAATATGACACTTTGCAATTTACATATAATAGGCTATATTTATAAAAAAGGTCATATAACAGTCAAAACAAGGTAAATATAGCTTCTGTGTTTATATATATTGTAATATTCTTCTTTACAGGATGCATTTTGCTATTGTTACTTACAATCATTGTATATAAAACCGGATTGGTCCACAAGACACGTGACACGGCGGGCCATTTAAAAAAAAGACAATCAATAACCGGTATTTTAATAATGGTAATAATTTCCCTGCTTATTATATCTTTCTTTGTTTTGTTTCAATTATTATCATTTGACAGTAGTTCAAGTTTTGTCGGGATGTTATCATGGACATTTGTATTAATGATTTTACTTGTTCTATTTGACTCCTTTTTTATTGACTTATTATTGATTGGAAAAATAAAGCCATCATTTTTAAATATTCCGGGGGAAACAACAATTGATACCATGAAAACACATGTAAAAAAAACCTTTACTATTGGCTGGATATTTATAGCCCCGATTGTATTAATTAGTACTTTAACAGCATATTTATTATTGAATTAACCTGTATTAAAAATGAAACATAAGACAAATTTCGGCAACTGGATACCGGTTAAGATTATTATAATCCCTATTTTACTGTCATTAATTATTTTTTGTGCTGCAATTCTGGTCAGCAATGTTTATGTCAGGATAATTGCCGGTGCATTTTCAACAGTATTTTTAATATTTTCCCTGTACTTCCTTTATGCTTTCTGTCTACTGGGCAGGAATAAAAGGAGAATTCAAATGCAATTTTATGAAGCACTAATAGAAAGACTGCAATGGGATGGTAATGGAAAAGCTATTGATATCGGTACAGGTAATGGTCCGGTTCCCATACTACTGGCAAATAAATATCCTCATGCAAAGGTTACAGGTATAGACCAATGGGTAAAAGTGTGGGATTACTCAAAGGGTATATGTGAACAAAATGCCAGGCTGGAAGGGTTATCGGACAGGGTAGTTTTCAGTAAAGGCAGTGCTGTAAATATTCCTTATGCCGATGCTGAATTTGATGCTGTAACCAGCAATTTTGTGTTTCATACAATCAAAGCTGATGATCGAAAAAACTTAATAAAAGAAGCCTTAAGGATTCTGAAACCTGGCGGCGCATTTGCATTCCAGGATCTATTTAGCAGGGAATTTTACGGTAATATCGATTCCCTGATTAGAGACATTAAGTCATGGAAACTGAAAAAGGTGGAATTTATCAGAACATCATCTATATTTAAAGTGCCTGTTGCGCTCAGAATCAAGTTTATCGTTGGGGATAGCGGTATCCTTTACGGTATAAAATAAACTTAACTGAATTTAGGGTAATGAATAAAATCAACTTTCGTTTTCTTTCAGGTTATACAGCCATTATTTGTTATCTCGTAATAATTAAGATACTTATACATCTGTTAAACCCCGAATACGGATATCACAGGGATGAGCTTTTTTATATCGCCATCAGTGATAATTTCAGCTTTAAAAACCTGGATTTATTGCCTCTTACACCTTTATATTTAAAACTTATAACAACGCTGCTGGGATACTCGATTAAGGCTATCCACTTTGCCTCAGCTCTCTGCGGGGCACTGTCCATTGTATTTACCTGCTTGATTGCCAGGGAACTGGGCGGCAAAAAATACGCTGTCTTCCTGTCCGGATTATGCATCTTGTTTTCAGGATTTCTGACCTTCGGTGCCATATTTACCTATGACAGCCTGGACTTTCTGTTTTGGGTAGCTTGCATATATATTATGGTCAGGATTTTTAAAGAGAATAATCCCCGGCTGTGGATTATTGCAGGAATAATAATAGGTCTCGGATTGATGAACAAGCTTACAATAATCTTTCTGGGACTGATGATATTCGTAGTACTATGGCTTGTGCCACAACGCCGGTTTTTTGCAAATAAATGGATATGGATAGCCGGATTGACAGCCCTTTTATTTACTATTCCCTTTTTGATATGGCAGCATCTTAATAACTGGTACTTTGTGGATTTTGCGCGTAATTATGCCGGAGGAATTTCCTATGTACCCTCATTCCTGGAATACCTTGTAAATCAAATACTTCCTAATAATCCCACTAACCTGTTTATTTGGTTAACCGGACTAACATTACTTATTTATTCAAGGAAATGGAAGCAATACCGGTTTTTCGGCCTTGGTTTTGTCTTTCTGTTTTTTCTCTTCTTTTTCCTGGGAGTGAAATTTTATTTCCTGGTACCGTTTTATACTATACTTATCGCCGTGGGCTGCATCCAGATTGAAGACTGGTTAAACAGGCTGAAAATTCGTGCCCGGACAGTCCTGATGATTGTATTGCCGGTTATCTATATCATACTTAGCCTTCCGCCAATTCCTATGATGATGCCCGTTCTGCCGGTTGAAAATTTTGTAAAATATACTCAAATGATGGGAATGGCACCTGATGCAGGAACAAAGATTGAAAACCAGGAAATTACAATCTTGCCCCAGCATTTTGCAGACCGCTTCGGATGGGAAGAAATGGTGCGCGAAATTGCCCGCGTTTATCATAACCTGCCCGAAGAAGAAAAAGCTGATGCCGGAATCGCAACAAACAACTGGGGACAGGCAAGTGCCGTACATTTTTACCGTGAAAAATATAACCTTCCAGAACCTGTTTCTCCCCATGGATGGTATTACTTCCATACGCTAAGAACACACCAGTTTAAAAATATCTATATTTCAACCGGTATTGATTTGCAAAGGCTTGAAGATATATTTGAGCAGGTTGATAAAGCCGGACTTTTTTCGAATCCTTACTGCATGCCTTATGAAAACAATAAACCGATCTACATTTGCAAAAAGCCAAAATTTGATCTGAAAGAATACTGGACCACTGTGAGATATTAGATAAGTTACCGGATTAGTACAATCAATACGCAAAATATTAAAGCAGATAAGACTGCCCCTGCAAAAAAGGTATAACTCAGATCCCCCATTAAAAATACGGCTCCCATCAGTAAAGGACCGAGTGTCTGTCCCATGCGGAGAACCATTCCGTTGAAAGACATGAAAGCTGCCCTGTTTTCAATTGAAGAAAAACCGGTCAGCAATATTTGTATGGACGGAATATTTATTCCGTGAGCGATTCCAAAAATTACTAAAGGAACGGGCAGCATCCAGATACCAGGTAACAGTGGAATCATTACCAGGGCTATGGTATACATGAAAAAGGAAATTTTCAGAAGATTCTTTATATCAAATAATTTCGATAATTTACCCAGTTGTGACGCAGTAACAGCTGTTGAAGCCGACATACACGACATCATAGCCCCAATTAACAGGGGTGAAGCATTATGTAGCTTTTCCAGCAAAAAAGGGAAATAGGTTAAATAAGAGCCGTAAAGAATTATGAAAGTAATAAAACTTGTAATAAAAAATAAAATTACCCGGTGGGTTTTAATAACTGCCAGTGCCGATAATAAGTATTGTTTCAGGTTTTGCTTTACACGGGGTTCCGGATTATTTAATTTTATAAGAACAACGAATGCGATGGGCACTGCAGCAATGGGCAGTATAAAAGGATAATGCCATCCAGCAGATGCCAATAATCCGCCCAGGGAAGGATAACTCGCCGTGGCAATACTTAAAACGCTGGCATTATACCCCATGGCCTCGGTGCGCTTTGAGTTTGAAAATATATCACCAATAAGGGTGATATTTATAGATCCGAGTGAGGCTGCTCCTGCACCCTGAAAGAATCGCAAAATAAGCAACACTTCAAATTTTCTTACCAGGGCACACATTCCTCCGGCAATGCCAAAAAGCAATAACGAAGGAATAAGAACATGCTTTCTTCCATATCTGTCTGCCATCACACCCAGAACAGGAGTGAGCACTATGGCAGGAAGAGTAAAAAAAATTATTAGTAATCCCACAGATTGCTTTGATTTGTGAAATTCACGGGCTATCTGTGGAAAAGCCGGTGTAATACTGGCGACACCCAGTACTGCCATAAGAGTTATTAAAAAAATTATCTGAAGGTTCTTATCGCGAAAGACAGATTTGCGATGCCCGCTATTATTATCATCATTAAGGGTACTCATACCATTTCTTTTCTTTTGAGCTCAGTCATATAATATCAGAATATATTGACAGGAGCTTTTTTTCTTCCTGCTCCCAGCATAATATTTTAGCTGCCCTCTCAAGGTTCTGCTTCCATACCTTTTTCTGGCTTTCTTTGTCAAGCATTTCTCTAATAACCGATGCCAGCTGCCCGGGATCAGATGCACTTACAGTTAATCCAACATCATATTCTTTTACTATGCACGCCATTTCCGGAAAATCAGACACTAAAACAGGAATCCTGGCCTGGATATAATCAAACAATTTATTCGGCAGAGCATAATAATAATTAAGTCCGGTCTTCTCCTCCAGCGAAATACCTAAATCTGCCTGAATGGTGTATGAGACAAGTTCCTCATAAGGCATCCTGGGAATAAACTGTACTTTATTATGCAGGGAAGGCCTGTCTGCCAGTTTCTGTAATTCATGAGTTATATCTCCATCACCAATAATAACCAGTTTCGCGTTATCAATAAAATTCATAGCCTCAATAGCAAGCTCAAGGCCCCTTGCCATATTTAATGATCCCTGATATATAATGATTTTCTCTTTCTGCTGCCTGATATTTACATTTATTACCGGTAATACTTCAATATATTCAGGCAGATTTCTGATTACATGCATTGTTATTTTGTATTTTTCGGAGTATGTTTTTGCAATAGACTCACAAACAGTATATGAATATTTAACTCCGGGCAGAATCAATTTTTCTATTATTGTCCATACTTTCCTGGCAAAGTTTCTGCCCACCAGTTCGGGCACTTCAGTAAAATACTCGTGGCTGTCATATACCAGCTTCTTTCTTCTTATTTTTCCAACGAGGTAATTTGCCAGCAGCGTATCAAGATCATTGGCAATTAAAAGATCTATCTTTCTGAACAAAAGGAAGAAAAATAACCTGAAATTATACCCTGCATAAAAAAGAGGGCCCTTATTGAAAAGTAATCTGAATCTCTTTTGTTTATATGGTTTGACAGGTATTTGTAACGATTTATTGGTTCGTCTCCCTATAACAACAATATCAGTCCCCAATTTTAATAAGGAACGCGCAGTTTTGTCCACACGCTGGTCTGTTATAATGTCGTTAGTAACAGAAATATATACCTTTATCAAATTTTTGAGTATTTTTTTACTAAAATAAAGATTCTTTACGTAAACGAAATCTAAAAATTAAATTAGATAGTTATTTTTGCTACAATAGATTTAGAAAATGTGCATAATACAAAAAAATTACTCATTAAAAAAGCATAATTCATTCGGACTTGATATCCATACGAAATATTTTATTAAACTTACAGATCAGGAGCAGGTTATTGATTTTATTAAATCTGACCTGGCCAATATCAGGCCCCTGCTTATAATTGGTGAAGGAACAAATATTTTATTCTGTAGAGACCATAACGGACTGATAGTTAATCCTAAAATTCACGGTATCGAGCTCATGAAAGAAACTCCGCTGCATGTTATAATACGTGTTGGGGCAGGTGAAAACTGGGATTCCTTTGTGAATTTTTGTGTCGAGAATGATTATGGGGGCATTGAAAATCTCTCATTTATTCCCGGCAGCGTCGGTGCCTGTCCGATCCAGAATATAGGAGCCTATGGAGCAGAAGTAAACAGGGTAATTGAATATGTGGAAGCTGTTGATATAGAATCTTCAGATGTTAAAGTCTTTTCCAATAAAGACTGTAATTTCGCTTATCGCAGCAGTATTTTTAAAAATAAGTTTAAAAACAAGTATATTATTACCCATGTTATTTTTAAGCTTAATAAAATACACGAATTCATTGTCAGCTACGGAAGTATCGAAAAAGAGCTCGATAAATTTCCCGAAACAAACATACAAAACATCAGACATGCGGTAATAAATATAAGAAAAAGCAAACTGCCCGGTCCGCGTGAGTTAGGTAATGCGGGAAGTTTTTTCATAAATCCTGTCGTCAGTCTTGAACAGGCAAATTCTATAAGGCAATATTATCCTAAAATGCCTTTTTTTAAAGTCTCAAAAGATGAAGTAAAGCTATCAGCGGCATGGCTTATAGAACAATCCAACTGGAAAGGCAAACGAATCGGGAACGTGGGTACGTACAAAAAACAACCCCTGGTACTGGTAAATTATGGTGACGCTACCGGCAGTGAAATCCTTAATGTTGCAAAAAAAATACAGAAGGCTGTTAAGAATAATTTTGCCATCAACCTTGAGATGGAGGTAAATATATATTAGATGATATTTTTAAGTAATCGTTCCACTGCATGCTGATATGATGTCTGCCGCTACTTCCTGAGTATCGGCTTCAGCATATATCCTTAACACCGGTTCCGTGCCTGATGATCTAATCATAAGCCATTCATAATCACTGAAAAAGAATTTGTATCCGTCAAGTTTTTCGGTCTTTATAACTTCATACTTGCCGAATGAAGTGAAATATCCTGTCTGGCACTTCTCTATTATCTTGTTCCTGTCATTCTTGTTTATACTTAAATCCGTCTTTTCAAAAGCAAAATTTCCTGTTATCGCGTAGACTTCATTTATCAACTGCTTCAAAGACATGCCTGTTTCAATCATCCACTGCCACATTAATAACCCTGCCCATATTCCATCTTTTTCAGGGATATGAGAACCAATGGCTATTTCACCGGACTCCTCACCACCAAGCAATACTTCATCTGTCAGCATAATCTGTGCAATATCATTAAATCCCACTTTTACCCTTTCAACATTAAGTTTGTATTTATTACAAAGCTTTTCAATCCTGTTTGTACATGAGAATCCTGCTATGACCTTTCCTTTAAGCTTCTTATAACCTGCCAGGTAATGAATCAACAAGAGAATAATATGATTGGCATCAACATAATTACCTTGTTTGTCATACAATGCCAGTCTGTCGGCATCCCCGTCCACGGCCATGGCACAGTCAATTTTCTTACTTTTCCAGATATATTCAGCAAGTTCATGAAGGTTTTTATGCATTGGATCAGGAGGAATACCTTTAAATGTAGGATTTAGTTCGCAATGAAATAGTTTTACTCCCTGCAGCAGTTTCTTAATTACATTCTGCCCGCTGCCGTACATCGCGTCAAATGCAAATTTTAATTTTGTATTGGAGATTCTTTCGATATCAAAATTGTCCCTGACCTGTTTAATATAGATATTTTCAAGATCAATGTAATTAATCATCCCCTGTTCAAGAAGGTAATTCCAGTTCAATAGCTCAAGATCAATATCATAATCATCTGTTATAAGATTTTCAACATCTTTCATATCTTTTTCCAGCATCGGACCGCCATATTCGCCTTTCAGTTTAAATCCGTTATACTCGGGCGGATTATGACTAGCTGTAATAATAATACCGCACTGTGCTTTAAGTTTCATAACACCAAGTGAAACCATTGGCGTAGAAACGAAATGCTCCGGTATATAGACACGTACCCCCCTTGAAGCGAGAATTTTTGCAACGGCTTCCATGAACATCTCACCTGCAAATCTGCAATCGTATCCTATAACTGCTGATGGATCTTTATACTTCCTGGTTAACCATTGTGATGTAGCATAGGCTATCTTTATAATATTTGTAATAGTAAAATCTTTCGCTATAACTGCCTGCCATCCGTCGGTTCCGAATTTAATTTTTTCCATAATCTTAGTTCATTATTCTGCGTTTATTAAGTGCTTTCTGATATAAACTTGCATATTTATTATGCTGTTCAAGGGTTTTAGTAAAATAATGATATCCTGAAAAGTCTTCTTTGGCACAAAAATAAAGATAATCATGCTTTTTATAATTTAAAACCGCATCAACAGAAGACCTTGAAGGTATTCTAATCGGACCCGGTGGCAGTCCGTAATATTTATAAGTATTATATGGTGACTCTATTGAAAGATGTTTTGTAAGTACTCTTCTCATTGAAAAGTCTCCGTGGGCAAACCTGACTGTCGGATCAGCCTGAAGTTTTATGCCTTTTTTTAATCTGTTAATATATACTCCGGCAATACTGGATCTTTCCTCTTCTTTAACGGATTCCTCTTCAACAATTGACGCTAAGGTTATAACCTCATTTTGAGTAAGGTCCATTTTCTCAGCTTTTACCCTCCTGGTCCTGTTCCAGAATTTATTATATTCATCTGACATTCTGCTGATAAATTGCTCAGCCGAAGTATTCCAGTAAAACTCATAAGTATTTGGAACAAATAATCCGATTATTGAATACTCATTGAATCCCAGCTCATTAATGTATTCTTTATTATTTAAAAGGCCAATAATATCTGAATATTCAGCCTCAATCTTTTCTGATGCTACCCTTGCAAGTTTTTCTTTGGTCCTGATATTATTAATTGTAAGCATGACTTTTTCCTGGTCACCTGAACGGAGCATCAATACTAGTTTATGGTTTGTCATCCTGTTCCTAATCTTATACTTCCCGGGATTAACATGTCTTTTATAATTCATTCTTTCTGCTGCCCATTCAAATGTAGACTTGTTTTTTACAAGATTCTTACTATACAACAAACTTAAAACATCATCATAAGTTGAGCCTGTTGGAATATATATATACTGAACCTTTGTATTTTTTGTGAAAACATTAGGTTTCAAAACCTTTCTGTAAATATCTATTCCTTTTATGCCGGCAATTATGAATATTATAAGAATGACATATAATATTCGTTTTATTAGTCGGTGTGAACCCATTTTCTGATTTTGGGGAATTAGTAACTATAAAACTTAAATTTTATATTTTTATTACATACAACTGCCCGGCTTCATCTCTCAGTACTTTCACTTTTTCTCCCTTGCTGATAAATCCTATTTCTGCTTTGGCGTCAAATAATTCTCCTGCTATCTCCACTATGCCTGAAGGCCTTAAAACCGTATAAGCAACACCTTCTTTACCAATCATTTCTTTCTGATGAGTGTCAATACCAATATATCCGTCTTTTTTATCCTGAACAGTGTTTAAAGCCAGACTCAATGATCTTGAAGTTAAAAGCTTCTTGCTTATAATTATAGACATAATAAAGGATATAATAATGGAGAATACCACCAGGAAAAATGCTTTTAATACCTTATCCCATGCACCCATCCCTTCATATTTAAACACAATATTATCAACAAGGCTCATTGTCAGCCCGGCAATCACAAGGATGATTCCCGAAATTCCTGTTATTCCAAATCCCGGAATAACAAAAATCTCCAGCGCTATTAGAATTAAACCAACTATAAAAATTATGATTTCCCAGTTTTCTGCGAGGCCATGCAGGTATGAAGGAGCAAAAAATATTAAAGCTGCAGTAATTGCAACTGCCAGGGGAAATCCGACTCCCGGTGTCTGCATTTCTATATATATCCCGCCTACTATTAATATAATCAATAAAGCCCTGACTATTGGATTTAATAAAAATACAACCATGGACTCAATTGTTGAAGGTTTATATACCTTAAGTTCGTAATCCCTTATGCCTGCCAGTCTCAATACGTCATTAATATTCTCGGCAAGCCCTTCACAATATCCGACTTTTATCGCTTCTTCGGCTGTTAATGTCAATACTTGTCCGGACGGACTAATGCCCTCGACTTCCAGTTGCGGATCTACCATTGCTACTGCAAACCTTGGATCACGGTGCCAATTTATAACAGTATCATAACCTGATATTATCGTATCTTTCCCGTGAAATTCTGCTGTGGCCCGCATGGTTGCCCTCATAAATGACTGGTACTTATCGGGGACCGCTTCACCTGACTGGCTGACAACTGTAGATGCACCTATACTTCCACCTGCCCGCATATAAATGCTATCACAGGCTATTGATATTAACGCCCCCGCAGATATTGCCCGGTTATCAATGAATACAAACACAGGAATCCTGGTGTTCAATATTTTGGTACATATAGAATCAGCGATGTTTAAAGCCCCTCCATAGGTGTTCAGATGCAAAATTATATAGTCAGCCTTTAAACCAGTCGCCTCATCAATAGCCTTTTGAGTAATTCTCCAGGCAGGTTTCATAATATTATCCTTGATATCAAATTTGTACACCAGTACTCTATCTTTTACAGAATCTGCATTATTTACCATAAGAGTATCTGCTGATGTAAAAACAGCTAAAACAAATAATACTGAAATATTTACCAGGATTTTAACTTTCATTCTCATGCTTGCATATATTTCATATTTATTCAGATAAAGCCATTTCCTGTTAATATATAGTTTTTATTATATATTAAATCAAATATAATCTAATTTAGTTAAAGCCGGGAACTAAATAAAACTGTTTTTACAAACATTAATAATAACTCTTTTAATTACAGAGAATTTTAGTCTCAGGGCTTTTTTTGTTACATTTGATACATATGTAAAATTAAAATACAAAAACATGAAATTCCTGGCAATAGAACATGAAAAGAAAGGAATTACAGCAGAGGACTTTGCCCCATACCTGGAGCAGGAAACAAAAAAAGTCTGGGAACTGCATCAAAATAGCATCATTCGGGAAATATATTTTAATGAAAGGCATAGTGCTGTAATAATCCTGGAATGTAAGAATTCCAAAGAGGCTAAAATATTACTGGATTCATTACCGTTAGTAAAAAACAGGCTGATCTCATTTGAAATAATGGCCCTGCTGCCCTATTCAGGATATTCAAGGCTTTTTAAGTAACAGCCGTATTTCAATTTTCCTTTTTTTCCTAACTTTGTTGTTTTTAAAAACTTAATTAAATGAATATAACTGCATTGACATCAATATCTCCCATTGACGGCAGATACAGAAACAAAACGGAAGAACTGGCCAATTACTTCTCTGAATATGCATTAATAAAATACAGGGTTCATATTGAAATAGAATACTTTATTGAACTGTGTTTATTGCCGCTAAGCCAGTTAAAGAAATTTGACAACAAGTATTTTACAAAACTCCGGAAAATATACAGTGATTTCACAATTGAGGATGCCGGGCAAATAAAAAATATCGAGAAAATAACAAACCATGATGTTAAAGCGGTAGAATATTTTTTAAAAGAGTGTTTTGATAAACTGGGACTTTCGCAGTATAAAGAATTCATACATTTCGGACTTACATCGCAGGATATAAATAATACTGCTGTCCCACTGTCACTCAAAGATGCCCTTAATAATGTTTATCATCCGCTGATAGCTGAAACAGTCAATAGCCTGAATAAATTGTCGGAGCAATGGAAGTCAGTGGCTATGTTATCAAGAACGCATGGCCAGCCCGCCACTCCTACATTACTGGGAAAAGAAATTAAGGTCTTTACAGAAAGGCTGTCCATTCAGCTAAATCAATTAAAATCTATGCCTTTCCCGGCCAAATTCGGGGGTACCGTTGGCAACTTTAACGCACACCATGCTGCCTATCCGCGGGTTGACTGGATAAAATTCGGCAATCACCTGGTAAATGATATTTTAGGTCTGTCGCGAACACAAACCACTACACAAATTGAACACTATGATAATCTTGGTGCAATATTTGACTGCCTTAAAAGGATAAACACAATAATGCTGGACCTGACCCGTGATATATGGACCTATATATCAATGGATTATTTTAAACAAAAGATAAAGGAAACTGAAGTAAGTTCTTCAACCATGCCCCACAAAATCAATCCTATTGATTTTGAAAATGCAGAAGGAAACCTTGGCATTGCGAATGCAGTTTTTGAACACCTATCTGCAAAACTGCCCGTATCAAGATTGCAAAGAGACCTGACTGACTCGACAGTACTCAGAAATATTGGAGTTCCTGTATCACATACGATAATTGCTTTAAAATCGTTAAATGAAGGATTAAGTAAATTATTTCTTAATGAAGAAACCATAAAACATGACCTGGATAATAACTGGAGTATCATTGCCGAAGCAATTCAGACAATCCTGAGGAGAGAAGGTTATCCTAAGCCATACGAAGCATTAAAGGATTTGACAAGAACACACAGGAAGATAACAAAAGAGAGTATCCATAGCTTTATTGACAAATTAGAAATTGGAGATAAAGTAAAAAAGGAGCTTAAGAAAATATCACCTGGTAATTATACTGGAGTCTATTAACATGAGAGATTTTATAAAGATATTAAAAAGATATTTACCTCCCTATAAACGATATATCTACTTAAATATCATCTTCAACTTTATAGGAGCCCTCTTTGGTATATTCTCTTTTATTACTATGATTCCCGCCCTTAAAATACTATTCAATTCAAGCAAAAAGGTATATGGTTTTCTCGATTTTGAGTTCTCACTGCAAAATCTGAGGAAAACCAAAGAAATACTTGAACATAATTTGTATGCCTATATTACCCGGATATCTGAAGAACATAGCACCGTACTTGTATTAATTTACATCGGCATCTTTCTTATTAGCATGGTATTTCTGAAAGTCGGGTTTTCATACCTTGCCAGCTTCTATGTTGTATATATAAGAAACGGTGTCGTCAGGGACATAAGGAACCAGATCAACAGCAAAATATTGGGTCTGCCGATAGGTTTTTTTACCGAAGAGAGAAAGGGGGATATAATCGCGCGAATGACAGGCGATGTGCAGGAATTAGAGGTATCTATCATGAATTCTCTTGATATGTTCTTTAAGAATCCAATAATTATTCTTCTTTCAATAATAACGATGGTGATTATGAGCTGGAAGCTGACTTTATTTGTTCTTATCCTTTTTCCACTGTCAGGTTATATTATTGGCAGAATAGGAAAGAGCCTGAAAAGAAGATCTCTTGCCGGCCAGAATAAAATGGGTGAGCTGCTCTCGACAATAGAAGAAACGCTATCCGGATTAAGGATTATTAAAGCTTTTACTGCAGAGAAAAAAATCGAGAATAAGTTTTACCAGCAAAATGAGTCTTATAAGGGTATTATGAATAAGCTAATGAGAAGGCACCATCTGGCACATCCTGTAAGTGAATTTTTGGGTACGGTTGTGATTGTCATAGTCATGTGGTATGGAGGCTATCTTATATTGAAAACAAATAATAGTCTTGGTCTTGATCCCGAGGAATTCCTGGTTTACCTGGTGGTCTTCTATAATATTATTAATCCTGCCAAGGCATTCTCAACGGCATTTTATAATATTCAAAAAGGTCTGGCCGCCATAACGAGGATAGACAAAATAATGGAATCCCGGTCGGACATAATTGAGATAAAGAATCCGGTTCAGATAAAAAAATTCTCAGACAAGATAGAATATATAAATGTTTCCTTCAAATACCAGAAAGAATATGTACTAAAAAATATAAATCTTACTATAAATAAAGGAAAGACTATAGCTCTTGTAGGGCAATCCGGAGCAGGAAAATCCACCATGGTGGATCTTCTTCCGCGATTTTATGATGCTACTGAAGGAGAAATATTAATAGACGGTTCCAATATTCGCAACCTGAGCCTGAACGATCTTCGTAATCTTATGGGAATTGTTACCCAGGAGCCTATTCTTTTTAACGATAGCTTTTTGAACAACATAGCTTTCGGCGTCGAACATGCAAGTGAAGAAAA
>CAZOLY010000084.1:0-14044 GCA_964580815.1 uncultured Bacteroidales bacterium | reverse complement strand
TTTTCATGAGAAAGAAAAACATATATTCCTGTCAAACAGGATTGAACAGTATTATTAGTAATTAGATTAAATGTTCCATTATATGATTCGATACCATTGGAAAAATCATACCCCGTTATTATGTTATTTTCAATAATATTGTGGGAACCAATGAGAGTAATCCCATGGTCTTGCCTGGTTTTCGCAATGATTTTATTATTGCTAAAATATACCGCTGCATATGCAAGCCAGGCTTTATAATTCTCAGGATCAAGTTCTACAGCAGTTGTATAGGCCTTTATTGCCTTACTAACATTGTTCATTCCCGAATATACTTCGCCAAGCATAAACCAGTATTCACAAATATTGGATTCTATCCTTATTGCCTTTTTTATATTATTTATACTTCTGTTGTATCTCTTCAGGTGATAATATATTACTCCCATTTTAAACCATGCATTTGAACAATCATTTTCTATGTTTAAAGCCTTATTATAATATTCTATTGCATCCGTATACTTGCCAAGTTTCTCAAAGCAATCACCAATCAAACAGTATATATGTGCATTTTTACTGTCAATCTCCAGTAAATCTTCATATACCCTAATCGCAGCACAATAATTCTTATAAGTTATATGCGCATCAGCCTTACTCAGATATACAGAAACAAATTCAGGACTGATTGCTATCGCATAATCAAATGCATTAAGAGCTTTTTTATATTTATTAGCTGCCAGATACCATAAACCTAAATTATGCCATATATTCTCAGAAAAAGGATCAATATCCAGGTATTTTTCCAGGTAAAAAATACTTTTCTCGATATTATCCATCCGCTCATAGCATATAGCCAGGTCGTAAATAACAAGTAAGTTTGAATTATTTATTTCATAAGCAAGTAATAAATACTTTATTGCTGTTTTTATTTCATCAATTTGAACAAACGATAATGCTATTTCATATATGACATCATCTTTATCTTCCTGGGACAGTCTTATTGCTTCGTCAAATGCCCTTACGGCTGCTTCATGCTTTTTTAAAGAGTTTAAAGCCTTACCCTTGATAAGATGGAATTCAAAGTTATAAGAATCAACCTTTTCAATATCTTTAAGAATATCAAGGGCTATTTTTGCCTTTCTGTCTTCCACTAAAACCTGCGCGTACTTAAGCTTAAGTGATATTGAATAAGGATGCTGGTCAAGGCCTATCCTCACTGATCTGAGGGCAGATTTATAATCGTTATTATTTATGTAATAATCAGTAATATTTTCAAACTCAAACAAATCAAAATAGCAGGACCTGTTTTTCCTCAACATGTCCTTAAATCTGTTTATTATGTCAGAGTATTCTTCCTCTTCAAAAAAATTATTCTGATTTGGATTCATGTTCTATACACGTATGCTTATATTTTGAAAAAAATACTCTTTCTGAAATAATTATTAAAAATAATAATGACTATATTAAAGTTAATGCTAAATATTGAAAGCCGTATACTTTTTTCAGAAAAATACAAATCTAATCGATATTTTCAATACTTTGCATTTTTCCTGAATCAAAATTCAACTGTTTTTTCAACTCATTGTATTGATTAATAATATTGTCGAACTCATTTTTTAATTCTACAGTTAAAGGATGGGATTCTCCCAACAACAGACTTAGTTTCTCTATACCCGTATTCAAATCAACTACTATACTTTCTCCTCTTTTAATATATTTATGTACCAGTCCTTCTGATTTTAATTTTGCAATTATTTCCACAAGATTAAAATATTCATCGTTAAGTGAAATAAGTATCCTGGCCGCTTCTGGTCCATACCGTGATAATAGCACTTTCCACAGGGCTAAATCGGGATTATATGTTTTCGCGTTCCATGAAAAATCGGCTATAGTTGCAAACTTTATCAGATCAAGCTCTGATTCTACAGTACTGTTAAAGAATATCTGTTTTCTGTTTATATTCTCAAGAATAAAATTAATATTATCATCATTAAAAGGACTAAAGAGGCTCAACAGCCTTATTTTCCCCGGATAATAATTGCAGTAATCGGAAAGGGTCATATTAATGCCGGTGGTTAAAACAGAATTATCCCAGTAAACAGGTATTTTATTCAAATATGATATCATTCTGGCAAGGTCAGCGTTGTCACTTCTTAAAGAATAGAAAGAATTGCCGGTCCAGAACCATGAGATATTATTTCTTAAATCTGCAATTATACCAGTCAGTAAAACTTCAGCCTTGCCCCTGCTATCATCAATTAGCTGGTTATTAAACCAGGGCAGAAGTATTTCCAGATCCTTTCCGGAATATTCACTCTTTATAAGTTCATTTATAGTTGAGACATTTACAGACAGCCTCCTGGGGTTATCAAGGTAATTTTCAGGCTGCCGGTTCCTGCAGGTGTTAATATAAAAGGGAGTCATAAAATAGGGTACATAAGCAATACCCAATGCCCCGGCTTTAAATCCTGTTTTGCAAATACTTCTTAATTCATCATGATTAATCTCGGCTATGCTGGTCTTCTCATCCTCACCCGCATGTTTATCCCCATCAATATAGTTAAATAAAGCCGGTGGTGCCAGCATAATTTTGAAATTGAATGCATCATCATTCGCATATTTTGCACCTGTACTTTTAATTATCCGGCTATATTGGCCGGTATCTGCTGACAGGTTGCATGACAGGTATGCTCCATTGATCTTATAACCGGTAAGGTCATCAATAAAGGAAAGACTTTTTGACAATCCACTTTTATTATCAGATGCCGGTATATTATAATACCTGTTTTCAAAATCAGGATAATCAATTACTTTGGCATTATGAAAAATAAACTTTTTATTATCAAACAGTTGTATAGCGGTTGTCGCTGCATAAAAATCACCTACCGGCTCGTTACCTGCAAGAAATACAAGATTATTAATATCGCTGTTTGTATAAATAAAATATGATTGTTGTTTGTCTTTTATTTCACTTACCGGTAATATTTCCCTGAATCTCCTGTAGAGTTCATTTTTCCCGACACTGAAAATAAGTCCGGTTGATTTCAGATCATCAGAGGATATTTTCGTGGAAATCTGAATCTTATAATCAGATTCATCACTGCCTGAAAGACTTTTAAAAATACTCTCCAGTCTATTCTTAATTAACAGGGCAGCGTGTTTTGTTTCTATTGACATATTCTCAGGAACAACTATTTTTGGCAGGTTCCTGTAATCAGTTCCGGGTTCATAGTAAATTATTGATTCTAATTTTTCAACTTCCTTTGGTTGCGGTATGATAACATCGTGTTTGGAAAATATGGTATCAGTAAGATATTTCATTCTTTCGGATGCCGTAAAATTTGATTCCGTATAACGAAAGTCAATATTATCAAGCCACATAGTGCCAATACCTTTCATTCCAAAAAATATTTTAACATATCGCGCTTCATCAGGTATATCGCCTTCCGGACAGTTATAGTTATGCGATTTACCTTTGACCTTACCCCAGTCAAATTTGTCAACCTGCCAGTAATTTGAAAATGATATTCCTTTGAAGGAGTTGTTGATATATATATCATTTTGGGGCAGGTATAATCTTGAACTTATTGCTATCTTATTCTTATCGTAATAATAGACTCTTATATTTACCGCATCATAAAGCCTGGTACCCAGCCTTTCCTTATTTGAGCATACATCTTCAAGCCTTATATAATATGATAATGAGTAATTGCCGGGAATAACTTTTATAAAATCACTAATTACACCCTCTCCCTTATCATCTGTCTCATCAATGTATAACCTGTGTATTTTAACTGAATGCAGGGAGTCAGCAGCTTCATCTGCTCTATATATTGAGTCAAATTCAATATTTACCCACTCAATATTATCTCCGACTTTTTGCCAGCCGTCAATTCTGAAAGTAGTTCCTGTAGTATCAACAATTAAGGCTTTGCCGGATTCAAAAGAGCTGTTCCTGACCAGATTGGCACGCTCGAATTTCTGTAATCTTATCCTTAAAGGTATTGACAGCGGATCGTTACTGGACCAGCTGACTGAGGCAGGAACATTTTTCCCCGATTCTTTGCAGGAAAATAAACAGCAGCATAACAAAGCTACAAACAGTATTATCAAATTTAGAATTCTCATGCTAAATCTAAAATTAAAACCAATGTTCAAAATATTTAGCAAGGTATAAAAAAAGTATTAAGATTTATAATCAAGGAGCTGTTAAGCCTCGTAAATTTTCCCTGTGGATGCAAGTAGTGTATTTCTGAGCAATGATACTATTGTCATCGGGCCGACACCACCCGGCACAGGTGTAATGTAGCTGCATTTAGGGGCCACTTCGTCAAATTCAACGTCTCCCATAAGTCTCCATCCCGATTTTGTTTTATCTGATTTTATTCTTGTTGTCCCCACATCAATCACTACTGCACCTTCTCTTACCATATCTCCTTTCAGAAATCCGGGTGAGCCCAGTGCAACAACAATAATATCAGCATTATTACATATATCTTTAAGATTTTTTGTCCTTGTATGACAGACAGTAACCGTAGCGTTGCCCATATCACGTTTCAGTGACAGTAAGATGCTAAGGGGACGCCCCACAAGTTTACTGCGGCCAATGATTACACAGTGTTTTCCTGAAGGATCGATATTATATCTTTTCAGAAGCTCAAGTATGCCTGCAGGTGTTGCCGGGATAAATGAAGGCAGTCCCTGAACCATACGTCCTACATTTACGGGGTGGAAGCCATCAACGTCTTTTTCCGGATCTATTGCTTCAATAATTTTATTCTCTGATATATGGTCTGGCAGTGGCAGCTGAACGATAAAACCGTCAATGTCGCCATCATTGTTTAAATCTTCAACTTTATTAAGAAGTTCCTCCTGGGTGACCGTATCCTCCAGCCTTATAAGAGTAGATTTTACACCTACCAGTTCACAGGCTTTGATTTTGTTTGCTACATAAGTTTCGCTTGCCCCGTCGTGGCCTACCAGAACAGCAGCCAGATGCGGAATCCTGCCGCCACTTAGCTTAATTTTCTCAACCTCGGCGGCGATCTCCTGTTTAATATCGCCGGCTACTTTTTTACCATCTATAATTTGCATAATAGTATAATTGTAAATATTAGACATTTCTTTAATTCGGTGCCCTGTTCTTCATAGCCGACATGTTGCCCATCATACGCATCATGTTTTTACCTCCTGACATCATTTTCATCATTTTACGCGTATCATCAAACTGCTTAATAAGCCTGTTTACATCCTGGACACTGGTACCGCTGCCAGCCGATATTCTTTTTCTCCTTGATCCGTTTAAAAGGGAAGGATCTTCACGTTCCCGGGGTGTCATAGAATATATTATTGCTTCTATACTTTTAAAAGCATCATCATCGATATCAAGGTCTTTAATAGCTTTTCCGACTCCAGGGATCATTCCGGCAAGATCTTTCACATTGCCCATTTTTTTGATCTGCTGTATTTGCTGAATAAAGTCGTTAAGATTGAATTGATTTTTTGCAATTTTCTTCTTGAGCTTTCTTGCCTGGTCAACATCAAACTGTTCCTGTGCCTTTTCAACCAGTGACACGATATCGCCCATGCCAAGTATCCTGTCTGCCATTCTTTCGGGGTGGAACAGCTCTATGGCATCGAGTTTTTCTCCTGCACTTATGAACTTTATGGGTTTATTCACAACTTCTCTTATTGATAAAGCTGCCCCACCGCGTGTATCACCGTCGAGCTTTGTCAATACTACCCCCTCGAAATCCAGCCTGTCATTAAACTCCTTAGCTGTATTTACGGCATCCTGGCCAGTCATTGAATCAACGACAAACAGTGTTTCACCCGGAGTTACTGCTTTTTTAATGGATTCTATTTCATTCAT
This sequence comes from uncultured Bacteroidales bacterium, assembly GCA_964580815.1. GTDB lineage: Bacteria > Bacteroidota > Bacteroidia > Bacteroidales > UBA10428. Next base: position 8,196 of record CAZOLY010000084.1, on the reverse strand, counting down.
CATCTGTTCATCAATGGCCAGCCGTCCTGCGGTATCAATTATTACTGTATCATAACCTGTTCTTTTGGCTTCTTTAATTGCGGCCTTTGCAATTTTCACAGGATCTTTATTACCTTCTTCGGTATACACAGGAACATTTATTTGCTCACCCAGCACTTTAAGCTGTTCAATGGCAGCAGGCCGGTATACGTCACCGGCTACAAGCAGTGGTGTTTTGCCCCTTTTGCTTCTCAGCTGATTTGCCAGCTTACCTGCAAATGTTGTTTTTCCTGACCCCTGCAGGCCAGCAATTAACACAACTGCGGGACTGCCTTTTATATTAATATCTTCATTTGCCCCTCCCATAAGCCTGGCGAGCTCATCATGGACAATCTTTACCATCATCTGCCCGGGCTTTACGGCAGTTATAATTTTTTGTCCTATTGCATTCTGCTTAACCCTGTCTGTGAAGTTCTTGGCTATTTTATAGTTCACATCGGCATCAAGTAAAGCACGACGCACTTCCTTAAGAGTTTCGGCAACGTTTATTTCAGTGATCCTCCCCTGCCCTTTCAATATCTTAAAAGAATGATCCAGCCTTTCTGTTAAATTATCAAACATCGTCGTTTATTTTTAATCCGTGAAAGTACAAAAATAAGCATATCTGGCTAAATCTTGCCAAAAAATATTTTCAGATACCGACTACATTCTCTCCGGCAGCTCAATTCCCAGCAGTCCGAATGACGAGCTGATTATCCCGGCGGTCACATATGACAGAAGGAGCCTGAAATTCCGCAATTCCCCATTTTCAGCTTTAAGGATAGAGAAATCGTGATAAAACTGGTTATATTCCTTTACCAGTTCATAAGTATAATTAGCAATAATTGCAGGGTTGTAACTCTCCCCGGCATTTTTGATAATTTCAGGAAAATCGTAAATGAACTTCAATATGGATTTCTCCTTGAATTCAAGTGCGACAGATATACCAGTGCTTTTGGGAAGAGCTATGTTACAGTCTGCTGCCTTTCTCAGCACCGATTTTATCCTGGCGTAGGTATACTGGATAAACGGACCTGTATTTCCGTTAAAATCAATGGATTCTGAGGGATCAAAGGTCATGTTTTTAACAGGATCTACTTTAAGTATAAAATACTTTAATGCTCCAAGGCCTATAATTCTGAACACGGTTTCCTTTTCTTCATTTGTTAATCCTTCCAGTTTGCCGAGCTCTTCAGACATATCCCTTGCTATATTTACCATCTCATCCATAAGATCATCAGCATCAACTACCTTACCCTCACGTGATTTCATTTTACCTTCAGGCAATTCCACCATTCCATAGGATAAATGATATAAATCTTTGGCCCAGCGGAATCCCAATTTATCAAGAATAAGTGCCAAAACCTGGAAATGATAATCCTGTTCATTACCAACAACATAAATATGATTATCAAATTTATAGTCACGTTGTCTCATCTGCGCTGTTCCAATATCCTGGGTAATATAAACCGATGTGCCATCTGAACGTAAAAGGATCTTCTCATCCAGTCCGTCCCCTGATAAATCAACCCATACCGAGCCATCATCCTTTTTAACGAAAACCCCTTTTTTAAGTCCTTCCAAAACTGTGTCCCTCCCCACAAGGTAAGTTTCAGACTCATAATAGATCTTGTCAAAATCCACTCCAAGTCTTTTATAAGTTATATTAAACCCATCATAAACCCATCCGTTCATTTTAGTCCATAATTCCCAAACAGAGGGGTCCTTTGATTCCCACTTCCTCAGCATTTCCTGGGCTTCAAGTATTAACGGTGCATTCTTTTCCGCATAATCTTCAGGATGCCCCCTGTCTTTTAACTCTTTAATCTGTTTTTTATATTCGATATCAAACTTTACATAATAATCACCAACAAGGTGATCTCCCTTTTTACCTGACGTTTCGGGTGTTTCACCCCTGCCCCATTTTTGCCATGCCAGCATAGACTTACATATATGTATTCCCCTGTCATTGACCAGATTTGTTTTTATTACTTTCTTACCGTTTGCTTTAAGGATATTTGCAATAGAGTAGCCTATAAGGTTATTGCGTATATGCCCCAGATGTAAAGGTTTGTTTGTATTGGGTGATGAATATTCAATAATGCAGGTTTCAGCGCTCTTCTTTTGCTTCTGATATCCGTAGTTTACCTGTGAATTACAAAAATTAAGATACTTAATATAAAAGTTATCACTTATAGTAAGATTCAGGAATCCTTTAATAACATTATATTTTTCTATTTCTGAAAGATGTGCCAGCAAATACTCCCCAATCTCCTGTGCGGTTGTTTCGGGTTTCTTTTTGGATATTTTCAGCAGGGGAAACACAACCAGGGTAATATCTCCTTCAAACTCTTTCCTTGTGCTTTGAAGCTGGATTGACGTCTTATCGGCCTTATGTCCGTAAAGTGAACTTATTCCTTTTAGAAGAGTATCTGTAATAATAGAATGAATATTCATTTTTTGCCTTTCAAGTACTTTTAACCTGAGACAAAAATAATATTTGAAAAATGAATTATAAAAAAAAATGAGAATCAATTTCAAAATGCTTGTAAGTTAACTGGCTTAAGTATAAAATTATTTAAGGCATAGATTAGTTGATAGAACATAAATAACCCAGCTTATAAAGATCAAAGAATAACAAACGTGGTTTATTATTTACCAGATATTTGTATAATCTCTTTTCGGACTTTTTGAAAAGGAACCTTAAAAACCTGTTAATTCCCAGCTTCTGCAGGAATTTAAACCAGTGAAGCAAGGTTATGTCCCTGATAAACACTTTTTCATAGCCATTTTGCCTCACAATCTGATTTAAGTTCTCTACACCCTCTTTAGTCTTCCTGACAAACTCTTCGTTAGTCTCAAGTCCTATATGGACAAGCGGATTATCTATATGATTAATAATTAAATTATTTTTCTTCAATTCATAGCCAAAAAGGGTGTCCTCATGGCCATAGCTGGTTATTGTCTCGTCGAATCTTACCTTGTTGAATATTATTCTTGAAATAAGAAAGTTGTTGGTCATGAAAGATTTATTCGGCTCTGAGTTTCTCATTTCGGCTGAAAACTGCTCGCGCCTTATTCCGTGCAGCCATCGTAAATAGTAACTGTTGTTAGCCGGCAGTTCAGACAAATAGGATCTGCCGCCGCATATAACAACTTCATTGCTGCAATATTCCAGGTATTTCTGAATATAGTCACTACTGCAGACCTTTGAATCGCAATCCACAAACAGCAGGTATTGATATGATGAGAGGTCAGCAAGCTTATTTCTGATCCTCGATCTGCCAAGATTCTCCTTTTCTTCAAAGTATTTGACATGAGGTATATCAGCGACGCACCTGTTTGTTTTTCTATACTTCTCTTCGGAAGCATCGTCAATAACAATGATTTCAAAATCGACTTTTGCTTGATTTGCCTGAGAATTTAAGCTTTTTACCAGTTCAACAACATTAAAATTATATACCGGGATGAGTATTGAAAGCATATGTTAATTAGTGGATTTGCAATTCATCAATTTTGTATAACGACAGAAAATATATTTTATTGTATCAGATGTTATTTTATATAAAAAAATTTACATCCCAATAAGTATGATTACTCTGGATTAGTAATGTATAATGGATTATATAGCTTTAATGAAGCTTATTTTTGAGGACCGTTTTCTTTTATCAGGACTGTAAAGATAAATAACACAACTGCCGAGGCTGCAAAAATTATCAGCAAAGAGGACATAATTTTCCGTATAACATCTTCAAATTCAATAAATCCCCACACGCCTAATACAGCCATTACAGTAAAAAAAAGGACCAATCCGATTAGAATATAAGAGACTATTTTTTTCACAGACTTATCCATAATTTTAAGGATTAATTAGCAAAACCTGTTAATATTTCTAAGGTGCAAAGATAAATTATATATTGAATTACATTTAATTTCATTTCCCTTTTTCACTAAAATCCATTCTGCCAATTTTTTATCGTCATTTATTTGAACACTTATATCTTCATTAGCTTCATCACATATGTCATAGCCCATCCTTTCAAGGGCTCTCTGGGTCCAGTATCTTAAAGTTCCTTTACCTTTAAGATTAATTTTATTTATTTTTTTGCGGGCCAACCTGATATCACCGCTTTCGAGGTTAAAGGTCATTTGTGAATTATCAAACAGGCTATAAATATTTTTGTTAAGTATTAAATCCTCGGGGGCACCCTCAGTAATTTTGTCATTTTGCATAAGCCATATCTTGTCGGTTTCCTGCAATGTAATACTGAGGTCGTGGGATGAAAAAATTATTGTCTTGCCTTTATTGGCAGTAAGTTCATTAAGCAATCTTATAATCTCATATTTGCTTGGTAAATCAAGAAAAGCAGTGGGCTCGTCCAGTATAATGATTTCAGTATCCTGGGCCAGGGCTCTTGCTATCATTGCCCGTTGCCTTTCCCCGTCGCTCACCTCATTTATTGATTTGTATTTCAGATTATCAATACCTGCCAGATGTATAGAGTCATTAATAATATTATGATCATTATCTTCCAGTTTTCCGGTCCAGCCCGTATAAGGATATCTTCCCATAGCCACGAGATCAAGCAACCTGAGATTGCTTATCCGTATTATCTCTGTTGACACAAAACTTATGAGCCTCGCAAATTCCTGCCTGGTATATTGCTTTATATCCCTGCCCTTAATTTGTATCTTTCCTCCCAACGGTTTTTGGAGCCTGCCAATGGTTCTCAGAAGAGTACTCTTGCCAATACCGTTTTTTCCAATGACAGCAATATTCTCCCCTTTTTTTGCCTGGAGGTCAATACCGGAAAAAACCAGCTTCCCTGTTATGGGAGAATCCCCATATCCGACATTGAGCTTTTCAATCATTAATATGTTATCGGACATGTTCATTGTCAACCCAGGCTTGATATTTTCTTATTTTCCAGGATAATCCATATTACAACAGGTATACCCAATAATGCTGTAACCGAATTTACAGGCAGGACGGTATCATAACCTGGCAGGAGAGAAACGATATCACTTATTAACAGCATGATAGCCCCTGCGATGAGAGACCCCGGAATAAGATAATAATGGTTGGCAGACTTCATAATAATTCTTACAATGTGAGGTACTGCTATACCAATAAAGCCTATAGGTCCGCAAAATGCTGTAATGCTTCCCGCGAGTATGCTTGTTGAGATAAAAAGCATGATACGTGAGAGTTTAATATTCACTCCCAGGCTTTTTGCATATGTTTCCCCCAGTAAAAGGGCATTCAGAATTTTTGAAAATATGAATGAAAAGAGAAGGCCAAGAATAATGCAGGGTATAAGTATGTTAAGCTGTTCTTTGGACAAATTGCCGAGGCTCCCCATAGACCAGATAACAAAAGCTTTCAACATCGACTGATGGCTGAAATATTGTAATATGCTTACTATTGCTGATGTCGCACTTCCAAATAAAATACCCAGTATAAGTATGGTCATGATATCCTGAACTCTTGTTGATACAGCCAGTATCAAGAAAAGTACCAGTCCGGCCCCTATCCATGCCGCCATTATCTGAGCCCAGTTTCCAAAATAATGTATTGAGTGGTTGGTGATATGTGAAGCAAATCCCAGTACAAGGAGGGCAACACCAAGGCTGGCTCCTGAACTTATTCCAAGAACATAGGGACCTGCCAGCGGATTTCGAAAAATTGTCTGCATCTGCAGTCCGCTTACCGATAGTGCAGCACCGGCCAGCACTGCAGTTATTGCTTTTGGTATCCTGAAATCAAAAAATATAGTTGCCCATATCTGGTTATCAGTTTTCCCAGTTACCAGCATTCTAAAAATCTCCGTAGCAGGTATTTTAGCCGAACCGACAAAAAGGTCCGCAATAAACACTATTATCAGCAGGACACCAAGAATAGCCAGAATTAATAATATTCTTTTATTGAACCTTGTATCCAATTTGAATCAGTTTAGCTGCTTCCCTTCACACCTAATTTATCAAGAGCAGGTATAAGCTTTTCATTGATATCTTTTATAATGTCCCTGTAATACTTTTTAGGATTAACATCCTTTTCACTTTTAATATGGTTTATTTTATATATGATATCACTGCTCTTATTTATAATATCTTTAAGTATTGAATTAATCTTCTCAGGTTTGACATCAGGATGAAAATGCTGAAAAGCCAGGCATTCGTTAACTAAATCCTGTGCTATCTGCTTAACCTCTTTTTTAAGTCTTTTGATATTTGCCATTTTCTGTATTTTTTAATTCATTTGCCTGTAATATTTTAGTTTATGATCAGGCAATAATTCAGGATGCAAAATACGAATAATATCTGAAAGGATAATATCAGGTTCAACAACACCTGTTTCAAAATATGCATTGCCTCCGAAGCTATTAATTTTATTATTATTGTTAAACACTTTCCCGTTCTTTAAAGGAGGCAACTCCTTAAACCGTTCATCGGCCATTATAATATCACCTATATTATTTACCGCCCCTATGTTAAGCCAGAAGTCAGCCATAAACGCTTTTTCAAATACCGATTCGAGGCTTAAGGGCTGGCTGTCCTTATAGTTCAAATCACTCCATATATATTCACCCCCTGCATCTTTAATGATCTGTGCGGTATAACTACTGCTTCCTGAAATATACCATGTTCCTCTCCAGGGAAGGCCCAACAATACTTTAGGCCTGGAAGGAATATCTTCAGTAAGAGACACCAGCCGGTTATAATTGGCAGATACCGAATCAAACATAGCAGTAGCCTTTTGCTCAGTTTCATAAAATGCAGCCATAAATTTTATCCACTCCATCTTTGCAAGCGGTGTTTCTTCAAGGTACTCTCCTACCAGTACCGTACTGATATTAAGCTCCTTCAGTTTATTGATATATGATGCTATGGCACCCGTTACACCATATAAAAAGACTATATCGGGTTTTAACTCGATTATCAGTTCGTAGTTCAGGTTTTCATCAAATCCCACATCTTTAATTTCACCCGATTCAATATGCCGGTTAACATATTCATCTATAATATATTTTTTACCCGATATACCGACGATGGATTCTTTTGATCCCAGGAAGCCGATAAAGCCTATATGAGTAGTTGACAGACATATTACGCGCTTAACAGGGGTTTTTATTAATTCATATCCCGGGGGGCAACCGTCATCGGCCCTGTTTGTCAGGGCATATTTAAACTCAACATTATCAGCTTGTTGCCATGGGTTTCTTACTGTCAACAGAGTGTAATCACCATAATATTCAATATCAAATCCCGAAGCATATTTAACAGGGACTTTCTTTATCTCTGAGGAAGTAATATTGTTATCCCGGAACCTGACAGATTTGTTTTTACATCCTGGTAATATCAGGAGAAGTAGAACCAGATAAACATACCTGCACATTAAAACTCAAATTCTTTATAGTACTCGCCGGATCGGGGTGAGATTTGCGATTCAAAATACTGGCCTGTTATAGGTTTTCCGTCGACCGAGTATTCTTTACCTCCCCAGTTTGTAAAGTGCACCATACGAAATTCGTGTGCCATACCCTGCCTGATTATTACATACCTTTTTGTAATTTTAAACTTTTCTGTATATGTCTCAAGGGTTATTCCTTCAGGGTACCTTGTTTTAAGTTCTGCGAGATATTTATCTCTTTCATTATCGTCTTTAAAATTCAAATCAGCCAGTTTAGGTTTTGAAGCTGTTCCTGCCGAGGTCTGTGACTGGGCCTGGGACTGGTAGGATTTTGATGTTTTTTCCTGTTTTGCCAGTAGTTCAAGTATATCGTTGATGCGCGCTATTTTCTGTTTCGGGTAGAGTTCATCAGGTTTAACATCCAGTGCTTTTTCGTATGATGTCTTTGCGTTATTATAGTCCGCTGCATCAAAAGCCTTGTCGGCCGATGTTATAAAAGATTGATACTCCCTATCCCTTGCCAGTTGGGCCTGATGCGAGCTTTCCTGCTCTGCCAGGATCTCATCTATCTTTGAGATCTGCTCCTTCGGGTAGCTGGCGTCTGGCTTATAATTCAATGCTGTGGTATAACCCGGCCGGGCCTCATTATATTTTTTCTGTGCAAATAAATTATCTGCCTGTGTGACAGATTTATTATAAGCATCATTTATTGCTTTAGTATCAGCCTGGGCCTTTAATTGTGCCTGCACTATCCTGTCTATCTCATT
>CAZOLY010000083.1:0-14181 GCA_964580815.1 uncultured Bacteroidales bacterium | reverse complement strand
ACCCCTTTCGGATGAGAGCGAAATTTCGGAATACAACTTTGTGACTTTTCTTTATGAAGATACGGCAGGAGTGCCTGAAAATAATATTAGGGAATATAAAGTCGATCTGTCGGCTTTAAATCTGAATGTTGATCTTGAAGTTACGCCTGATGCTGAAGTGCAGCTTATTTTCGATCCTAAGGTCGGAGATATAATGAAAGGCAGGGGAAACGGAAACATTAACCTGCAGGTTAATACACTGGGGAAATTTAATATATTCGGTGAGTATTATATTGAGGAGGGTGACTACCTGTTTACCCTGCAAAATGTTATTAACAGGAAATTTGATATTGACCATGGTGTTATAAAATGGAACGGCGATCCTCTTGATGCTTATATAGATATTACAGCTATATATCCGACAAAAGCCGCTCTTTTCGATTTACTGGGCTATAATTTGCCGGGAAATGACGCCGGCAAGGGTAGCGTGGAAAACACGTACAAACGTAAAACCACTGTCTACTGCCAGCTGATTATGACAGACAAACTTATGAAGCCGACTGTTAAATATAATATTTACCTGCCTGCAGTTGATGAAGAGACAAAGGCACTTGTAAATAATGTAATAAATACTGAAGAAGAACTTAATAAGCAGTTCATATCCTTACTGGTATTAAATAGGTTTATGCCGAAAGCGGGGGATTTTGGAGGCAGCAATCCACCTATTTCACCATATTCGAACGCCGCAGGTGTCAATGCCAGTGAATTTCTGTCAAACCAGCTCAGCAACTGGCTTTCTCAAATAAGCAATGATTATGACATAAGAATTAACTACCGGCCCGACTTTGATAACCAGCTTACCAACGATGAGGTGGAACTGGCACTGTCTACCCAGTTGTTAAATGACAAGCTTAGCCTTAACGGCAATGTTGATGTTACTACAAATGCTGCCGCCGAATCTTCGAATAATATTGTAGGTGATTTTGACCTGGACTATAAGTTAACGGAAAAGTTACGACTGAAGGCTTTTAATCATTCAAATGACAAGCTTTTAACTGAATTGTCCCCATATACCCAGGGTGTTGGTGTGGTGTTTAAAGAAGAGTTCAATAATCTCGGGGAACTCTGGAAAAGATATTTCACTTCAATTTTCGGGAAAAGAGATAAGAATACTTTAAAAAAATAGTTAATAACTATAAACAAAAAATATAATTCAATTTTAATCGTTTTCATAATTTTAGCAAAACTTTATAATAAGAAATGACTATGTTAATGCTATTACAAACAGATACAGCTTTAGCGGCTGCTAATGCTATAGGAAATGAAGGTATATCAGGGGAGACTGTTAAATTTATTGATTTGGCTCTTAAGGGGGGCTGGGTAATGGTCCCGATACTGTTGCTCTCTGTTGTTGCAGTTTACATTTTTTTCGAAAGATGGGGAGCCATATCAAGGGCATCAAAGATCGATATAAATTTTATGAACAGGATAAAAGATTATATTCATGAGGGGAAGCTCGACTCTGCATATGCTTTGTGCCAGTCATATACCAATCCGGTTGCCAGGATGATTGAGAAAGGCGTCAGCCGTATAGGCCGGCCGCTAAATGATATTAGTGCGGCAATTGAAAATATTGGCAAGCTTCAGATATACCAGCTTGAGAAAGGCCTGCCTTTGCTGGCTTCTGTGGCAGGTGGAGCACCTATGCTCGGATTTCTTGGTACCGTAATGGGCATGATCCGTTCTTTTATTGATATGTCAGAGGCAGGAGGTCAGGTAGTTGTCAAACAATTATCCGGCGGAATCTACCAGGCACTGGTAACTACGGTTGCAGGTCTTATTGTTGGCATTCTGGCTTATTTTGCATATAACCTGCTGGTATCTAAAATTGAAAAGATAATTTTTCAACTTGAAGCTACCAGTACTGAATTTATGGATCTGCTGAATGAACCGGTAAAGAAATAATATTCATAAAAACAGAATATGGCTTTAAGTTCCAGAAATAAGATAAGCGTAGCTTTTAGCATGGCAGGTATGACAGATGTGATATTTCAGCTATTAATATTCTTTATGCTGACATCTACACTTATTGTCGATAATGCTTTGGAATTAACTCTGCCGCAGAGCACAAACCAGGTAAACAAAACACCTGTTATTAAAATCCTGATTTATAAAGACCAGAGCTATTACATTGAAAATACGAGAGTTCCAACATTAGATGAACTGGAACCGATTTTGCAGCAGAGGCTTAAATTCAGGACCGAACCTGTGATTTCTCTGTGGGCTGACAGAGATGTTCCCCTGTGGCAGGTTGTAAAAGTTATGAACATTGCAAAGAACAACAGGTATAAATTAATACTGGCTACATCCCCGGAAACCCCGGAAAAGTAATAAAATCTTAAAGTTATGCCTAAAGATAAAAATGGCATATTGGGAACCATAATCTTTCACAACTTTATCCTGCTTATTTTGATTTTTTTTGGGTTCACACGGCCAAAAGAGCCAATGGGCGCGGAGGCGATAACTATTAATTTCGGTAATGAATCTTCCGGAAGTGGAATATACGAACCTGTTGAGACACCCGAAATAGATGAAGCTATACAGCAGTCAGTGCCCCCTTCACAGAAAATAAGCATGGAAGATGCAAGTGAAGATATATTAACACAGGATTTTGAGAAAGCACCTTCAGTAGCAAAGAAGAAAACTGAAAATAAACAGGACATCAGGAAAGTTGAGGAGGCCCGCGTGGAAGTTGAAAAACCGGCAGAAAAGCCTGAGGAAAAGCCGAGGCAGGTTGATAAACGTGCACTTTATTCAGGGGAAAGCAAATCACTAACTTCAGAAAGTTCCGAAGGCACTGAAGGTCAAAGCGGTAACCAGGGAAGTCCGGATGGCAGTGTCGATTCAGATAGTTACTCACCTGGAACAGGTGGCATATCGTTTGACCTTGAGGGCAGAGGGAGTGTATCTCTTCCGAAACCGGAACTAAATTACCAGAAACAGGGTATAGTAAAAGTGGAAATTATAGTTGACAGGCAGGGTAATGTTGTTAGTGTCAATCCGGGAGTTAAGGGTTCAACAACACTGGACACCTATTTGCTGAATGCCGCCAAATCAGCCGCTCTGAAGTCAAAATTTACAGCACGGCCAGGTGCCCCCTTTCATCAGAAAGGTTATATTACTTACCATTTCAAACTCCAGTCGGGAAACTTTTAAGACAAATCATTTAATCCCGCATTTTTTAGTTTTTTCCTGTCGATGAGCGATGCATTATTGAAAAGTGTATTTTTATCGCTCAATATCCTGGTGAGTATTCTTTTAATATTATTTCGCGGATTGCTGTCCCTGTTTCTTACAATATGAGCAATCTCCCTGAACTGATCTTTAAGCGACTTGTATTTCCATCTTTTTCTTAACATGGGCTCCAGTAGTTTCCTGTAAGTTACGTAATCGTTGTTATAATACCACTTAACACCTGTATAACTTAGAAATTTACTGTTCTTCGGTTGCATTGAAATGTCAAGTCCGGTTACAGGACAGGTTTTATTCTTACCGGCACCTCGTTTCCTCCTGGGACGCGATTCATCATTTATTGTATCATGATGCTGAAATAATCTGATAATGTTGGAATAAACCTTATTTAATATACTATTACCCATTTAATATATGCATCATGATTACCAACGCAATTTAGAAAATTAATGAACCTTTGTCAAATTATTTATTTTCGATTTTTAATTAGTTTGATGTAAATTTGCGGGAATTTTCCGGTAATGAGATACAACCTTGTGACATTGGGATGCCAGATGAATAAATCCGACAGCGAGCGCTTCCGCACGGTGATCGATGGTATGGGCTATACATGGACTGATGATGAGGGGGAGGCTGACCTGCTGGGCGTACTTGCATGTTCTGTCAGGCAGAAGTCCATTGACAAGGTCTTCTCAAGGATATATAAATGGAACAAATGGAAAAACAGCAAAAACCTTATTACATTCTTATCGGGATGTATACTCAAAGCTGACGAAGGGAGGTTTTTAAAATTATTCGACCTTGTTTTTAATATTAGTGATCTGCAGCATTTGCCTGAAATGATCAGGCAGTATGGAATTGTAACGCCAATAAGTAAGCAGCATATATATACCGGGGAGCAACAAGTTATCTCCTGTCCTGAAGAAAGAATCAGGGAATTCTGGGATATATCGCCATCCTATGCATCTTTTTTTGAAGCATTTATACCTATCCAGAATGGCTGTGATAAATTTTGCACCTTCTGTGCCGTCCCATATACACGCGGACGTGAAATATCAAGGCCATCGGCAGAGGTCATGGAAGAAATAAAACACCTCGTAAACATAGGTTACAGATCTGTTACTTTGCTGGGGCAGAATGTCAATTCATACGGGTCGGACAAAAAGGGAGACGAAATATCTTTTGCCCGACTTCTTGGAAATATTGGTGAATTTGGCAGGTCATCGGGCAGGGATTTTTGGATTTACTTCACCTCCCCTCATCCCACGGATATGACTGCTGAAGTAATTGACATAATAGCTGAATACAAGTGCCTGGCCAACCATATTCATCTGCCTCTTCAGTCGGGAGATAATGAGGTGCTGAAAAAGATGAACAGGAATCATACTGTTGAAAAGTACAGAGAGATCATTAACCTGGCAAGGAAGAGAATCCCGGGAGTGACAATATTTACGGATATAATTGTCGGATTTGCAGGTGAAAGTGAAGAGCAGTTTGAAAATACAAGGAAGATAATGGAAGAATTGAAGTTCAATATGGCCTATATAGCTCAGTATTCGCCACGTCCCGGTGCTGTCAGTTCAAGGTGGCCCGATAATGTTCCTGCAGAAACAAAAAAACAGCGGCTCCATATTCTAACAGGTGTATTAAAGAAGTATTCGGCAGCCTGTAATAAAGATCTGATTAGTAATAAGATAAAAGTACTTGTTACAGGCACTGACAGGAAACCGGGTTATTTATCAGGAATAACCGAGGGCAAGATAATAATAAGATTTAAGTCAGATGATATTTCCTTAATTGGCAGTTTTGTACATATAACAATAACCTCGGCTGCCGAATTTGCAGCCGAAGGAGAATTAGTTTATAAAGCCAAGGCTGAACCGGCATAATTATGAAAAGAAAAGTCGCTTTCAAGACACTTGGATGCAGATTAAACCAATCAGAAAGTGATTCGTTAATAACTGATTTTTTTAAGGCTGATTATGAAATTGTGGATTTCAGCGATGAGGCTGATGTATATGTTATAAATACATGCACTGTTACTAATCAAAGTGATCACAAATCAAAAAACTATATTAACCAGGCATGCCGAAGAAGAGGTTCCCCTATAGTAGTTGTTACAGGATGCATGGTAAACAGCCAGGGAGAATATCTTGAAAAGCGGAATGATATTACTTATATAATTGAAAATAAAATTAAAAGCTCTGTATTTCATATGGTTGATAATCATTTTAAAGGGAAGCCTTTAATTGCCGGCAATATTAAAGCAGATCTGTTTAATTTTTCACCGGCGGAGAAAGGTTATCATACACGGGGTTTTATAAAAATCAATGATGGATGTAATAACCTCTGTTCATATTGTATTGTGCCGGCTGTCAGGGGAAAAGCAGTAAGCAGGCCTGCTGAAGATATTATTGAAAATATCAGGCAGTTAATTATTTCAGGCTATAAAGAAGTGGTATTAACAGGGGTAAATATAAGCTGTTACAGTCATGATGGTGCAAACTTTGATGATCTTATTGAAAAGGTATTGGAAATTCCGGGGGATTTCAGGGTGAGAATTTCGAGTGTCGAACCTGAAGGTTTCGGGGATAAATTTGTAACATTATTTGCTAATCCGAAATTATGCCCTCATCTTCATATTTGTTTGCAGAGCGGTTCAGATGAGATCCTCTCGAAAATGCGCAGGGTATACAATACGGCTGACTTTCTTAATATAGTCGAAAAGTTAAAAAACCGCTGCCCGTCAATAAATCTGACTACCGATATAATTGTTGGCTTCCCGGGGGAGACAAATGAAGATTTTATGAAAACCTGTAATATAATTAAGAATATAGGATTTAGCCATATACATACATTCAAATACTCTGTGAGAAAAGGTACGGATGCCGGTGATCTGCCTGAACAAATACCCGAAGAGATAAAAAATGAAAGGAGCGAAATAATCAGGAGATTGTCAGATAAAAATAAGCTGGCTTATCGCAGATCACTAATTAATAATACACAGCGGGTACTGATAGAGAGAATAACTCCTGACGGCCTGGCCAGTGGATACGGGGAATGTTATGTTCCTGTTAAGTTCAAAAATACGGGTAATATCAGGAATACGTTTGTCACGGTGATGATCACAGGCATGGATACTGAAAAAAGCATGATTTTAAATGGGAAGATAAATTAAAAAGAAGTACTGACTGTAAAAAAGAATTGTTAATTTATGCATAAATGAACCACGGTTTATAATAATTGTTAATAATATTCAATCATTTTATAATGTAAAATCACTATTTTAAATAAATTTTGTGTTCATTAATAATTTTATTACCTTTTAGGAACTACTAATAATAAACTAAATATTTAATATAGCGTATAAACTTTGGATTTTCCAAAATATAATTTTTATTTTAATATTTGCAAATAGATAATTTTATTCAAATAGTTTATGGCCAAAAGTAAAGCAAGTTTCCTTAGGCATATTTCAGAGCTTATAAGTCAGAACAAGTCATTGGCAACAGAGAATGAGAAACTCGCAAACCAGAATGAGCAATTAACTCAGGAACTTGAAAAATATAAACATCTGCTTGCCCAGGCGAAGAATGAAAAATTAGAAGGGCTTATAAGTCTTCCCAAAACGACGAATATTATAAAATACAAAACTGCAACAGTTTTGTTTGCTGATACTCAGGGATTTAATGATATTTCCGCTGACATGGACTCCCAGGCTCTTGTAGATAATCTTGATGAGATATTTTTACAGCTGGAAACCATTATCGATAAGTACGAGATAAAAAATATCAAATCCATAGGAGATACTATAATGTGTGTGGGTGGTATTCCAAAAAAGAATATTACCAATCCTCTTGAGGTTATACTGGCTGCTGTGGAGATGCAATATTATATTAAGCAGTTACAAAAGTCTTATAATGAAGAAAAGATATGGAAATTAAAAATAGGAGTGCACACAGGGCCCGTAGTAGCAACCGAAACAGGGAGGAAGAAGGTTAACTACGAAATAAAAGGCGATACTGTAAACCTTGCGGCACGAATAAAATCATTTTGTGAAGACGGACAGATTTTGGTGTCAGGCAATACCTATGAACTTATTAAAGACCTGTTTAACTGTGAGTATTTCGGTAAAATGCCTGTTAAGTATAAAGGTGACATTGAAATGTACTCAGTCAGGGGTATTAAACAGGAATTTTCCTTGCAGAACAAAGGATTAATACCAAATAAAAAATTCAGCATAAGATTCGGGCTTATACAATTTATGGATTTACAGGAGTTAATTCTTGATAAACTTGAAAAAGAACTTTCAGGCAATTTATATTATCATAATGTTAAACATACTGTAGATGTTGTAACACAAACTGAATTAATCGGACTTGGTGAGGGAGTGCCTGATGATGAATTATTATTATTGAAAACGGCAGCATTATTTCACGATACCGGTCATACCGTAAATTATGATGATCATGAGTATAACAGTACATTGATTGCCAGGGAAGTATTACCTAATTATTATTATACACAGTCACAGATAGAGACTATATGTGAATTGATAATGGCAACAAAGCTGCCCCCGGAGCCAAAGAATAAACTTGAAGAAATAATGTGTGATTCCGATCTTGATTACCTGGGAAGGAGTGATATGATCCCCGTGTCAAACACTCTTTACCGTGAACTTAAAGACCAGAATAAAGTAGGGACGTTAAACGACTGGAATAAAATGCAGATGAAATTTATTTCCAACCATCAATATTTTACAAATACCGCACGTAAATTGAGAGAGGTAAATAAGCAGAAACAGATTGAGCGAATTAAGAACCTTATTGTCTGATAGCGAATAATAAATTTTGAAAACGTGCCTGATACAAATAGAAACCATACTTTATAGTATAACAGGAGGATTTGTATGACAAGATTTAACAAAGACGGAAGATGGATTATGCCATTAAGTGACAGGCGAAAGATTAAATCCGGCAAGGAGGAAGAGAAGGTAAGATATGTCATTAAAGAGGCATTCTGTCCGAACGGATGCAATTTAATTGACGGGGAATATAAGATAAACGGAGAGCCCGGTCTAAGAATCAAATTTAAAAGGCCAGGCGAGGAAGGTGAATTTATTATTTCAGCTATAGAGGGGGATTTTGACAAGGTAGTATTGTCAGGAACATTGAAAGAAGGGATCAAAGATGAACTTTATTGTCCGCATTGCGGTATAATATTTGAAAAACTTGTTAAATGCAATTGTAGAAGTGATGCTGATATGGTGATAATAGGATTAACCCCCAGTCTGGATTTTAATAATGCCATAA
The DNA here is from genome assembly GCA_964580815.1 of uncultured Bacteroidales bacterium. Lineage (GTDB taxonomy): Bacteria > Bacteroidota > Bacteroidia > Bacteroidales > UBA10428. The sequence goes on along the minus strand of CAZOLY010000083.1, from coordinate 5,638 downwards.
CCTTTTGCAATGTTACCGGATGTCATAATGGTTCGTTTGTCAGCTCCGGAGATATTATCCGGCATATAAGGCTTGACAGTTCAGTATAGTAAATAACAATATTTCTTTGAAGGATGCGTGTGGTGCCGAAACTAAAGACTGTTTTTTTTGCAGTACTCCTGCTATGTCATATCACCGGCTCTCCTTCAAAAGCACAATCCTTTGCAGAGCTTAACAGCAGTATTAGTGGTACTGTATACCAGAGCCTTGAGTTTAGCAGTGAAATAGCCGGAAGCAAATTACCATATTCTGTTTACTTACCTCCCTTTTACCACACTTCGGTGGATAGCTTTCCTGTTCTTTACCTTTTGCACGGATACGGCGGAAGCGAAGCCAGCTGGATAGAAAGATGTAATATTCATCTTATTATTGACAGTCTTATCCGGTTAAATGAGATACCGCCACTAATTGTTATAATGCCGGGCGCAAGGAATTCGTATTATATAAATGATTATGCGGGTGAGTTTCGCTATGAAGATATATTTATTCAGGAGTTGATACCCTTTGTTGATTCAACATATAAAACCTGTTCTCATCCCGGATGCCGCATTATAGCAGGTTTGTCAATGGGGGGATTTGGAGCGGTAATACACTCTATTTTGCATACTGGTGAATTTGAAACATGTATTGCTTTGAGTGCTGCGATACGCTCCGATGAAATGATTTTGAATGAAAAACAGGAAAATTATGATAAAAAATTTTCGCCCCTTTTTGGCAATAATTTAGCTGGTGAAGAAAGAATAACTGAGCTATGGAAAAGCTATAGCCCTTTTTATATTATTGACGACAGTATAGCAAATAAATTAAAAGGTATTAACTGGTATATCGATTGCGGAATGAATGATTCCTTATTAGAGGGAAACGAGATGCTGCACCGGGTATTCCTGAAATTTAATATTCCTCATGAATATCATGTAAGAATTGGAAGTCATAATTGGGAATACTGGAGAACCGGTATAGTTGAAGGACTGAAATTCGCCGGGCGGAAGTTAAATGAGAAGACCCATATTTATTAAAATTACTGCTAATTTGCAATACTATCATAATATTCCAGCACACTTATAATATTTTTCTCATTATCAGGAGCCAGTCCCTGAGTGTCTATAAAGGATTTAACCTTGTTTTCCTTATCTGACAGAACCTTAATAACTGATTTCTTATTAAGCTTTATTTTATTCAACTCATTATTATCTTTCAAAATATAATACTGATAATTGTCAGTATATTCATCATATTTCCTGCCTGCAGCATACGCTCCCTTATAATCGGCTTTAATAAAGATCTTATTATACTTTATTAAAAATTTTGATTTTCCGTCGTATAAAACCTTAATAAATGCGCTCTTACCATTGGTGCCGGGTTTCAGATTTATATCTTTAAATAAGATTATGCCACCTGCCGAATCATCCAGTATCTCAAATGCATTTATGAGGGATCGGTCTATTATAAGGGAATCACCGGATCTGGAGTTTAAATATAGTACATCATCGGTATAGATGTTATATTTAATATTGATATTCTTTATATGCGAACTGTCTTTAAGATAAATATTACCTTGTTTCCATGCGGGGAACAGGTAAGGAGTACCTTTTATCCCTTCGTAGAGTTCATCCATATTAGTTATCATCACAACACCGGCTGATCTTGAGATATTCTGAAGATTTTCTTCAGTTGCAACCATTGATTTATCTATTTGTGCAAATGATATTACAGGTATTATTAATAGAAATGACAGGATGATTCTTTTCATGTCCTTTTAAAACATTTAAGCACAAATGACATTTAATCCAAACGGTCTATATATCTGTTATGACCTGGTTTCTTAACAGGTCATCCATTGTTTCCCTTTTCCTGATAAGGCGATCCTTCCCCTCATGAATAAGGATTTCAGCCGGCCTGTACCTTGAATTGTAATTCGAAGCCATCGCATAACAATAAGCCCCGGCATTAAAAAAAGCAAGAATGTCTCCTTCTGTAATTTCGTTTATTTTCCTGTTCCAGCCAAATGTGTCAGTTTCACATATATAACCGACAACTGTATATAACCTGGATTTACCTTTAGGATTTGATATATTTATTATATGATGGTAGGCATCGTAAAACATGGGTCTGATAAGATGATTAAGCCCTGTATCAATGCCGGCAAATACCGTGGATGTTGTTTGCTTTATCACATTTACCTTTGCCAGGAAATAGCCGGCCTCACTAACCAGGAATTTACCGGGCTCAAAAATTAATGTAATATTCTTTTTGTAATCACTGCAGAATTTCTTGAAGTCATGGGTAAGCTTTTTCCCAAGGGCTTCAATATCGGTATAAATATCATCTGTTTTATATGGTACTTTAAAACCACTGCCAAAATCAACATATTCCAGTTCCTTAAATTCCCTGGCAACATCCAGCAGAATCAAAGCGCCGTTTATAAATACATCGATGTCGAGTATATCTGAACCGGTATGCATATGGAGACCTTCGACCTTCATATTGTTTGCCCCCAAAATTCTGTGTACATGGGGCATCTGGTAGACAGAAATACCAAATTTTGAATCAATATGGCCGGTAGAGATTTTATGATGACCTCCTGCCATAATGTGGGGATTGATTCTAATGCATATGGGAATTTTATTACCATGGCGAAGTCCGAACTGTTCGAGAATTGATATGTTGTCGATATTGATTTTTACACCCAGTTTGGCAGCTTTTTCAATTTCATCTATGGAGACACAGTTTGGTGTATATATAATATTCGCGGGATTAAATCCTGCTTTTAATCCCAATTCAACTTCCTGGATTGACACGGCATCAAGGCCTGAACCCTGGCTTTTGAAGAATTTCAGTATATTTATATTAGTTAATGCCTTGCAGGCATAATTTATCTTTACATCAACTCCCTTAAATGAATTGAGCATCCTGCTGTATTGATCTTTCATTTTTGCTGTATCATATACATATAGAGGAGTGTCATATTTGTTGCACAGACTGAGAACGTCAATGCCGTCAATTTTGTACCTGTTATTAACTAATTCCATTTGTAGTGAATATTAATGATTGTTCACTGGCATGCACTTTTATTTTTTTGGTAGCTTGTAACCCCTGTTTTTTGCCATTTTTTCCAGCCTTGTCTGGAAAGCAGACTTCTTCTTGACTTTTGATTTCCTTGCTTCCATCTTTTTCAGAATTTCTTCTTCACTTATGAACTGCTTGAAAATGAAGTTCTGACCGAAAGTAATCAGATTAGCGAGGAAGTAATAATATGTCAGTCCGGCTGAAAAATTGTTCAGTATAAACATAAACATTATAGGCATAAAGTACATCATGGATTTCATTCCAGGCATTTGCTGGCTGCTGCTTGTTGCCTGACTTCCCAGTTTCATGGTCAGAATAGTGGAAATAGTCATAAGCAATGTAAACAGGCTGATATGATTTCCATATAATCTACTGATAACGGGAATATTGCCGCTCCATTCCAGTATGGAATCGTAGGTTGACAAGTCCTGTGCCCAGAGGAAACTTTCCTGCCTTAATTCTATAGATGTTGGGAAGAACCTGAACATGGCAAACAAAATCGGAAACTGCAGTATCATAGGCAGACATCCTCCAAGAGGGCTGACACCTGCTTTCTTATACAGGTCCATTGTCGCTTTCTGGCGCTCCATTTCTTTACCCTTGGGATATTTTTTAGTTATATCATCAATCTGGGGCTTTAGTACCTTCATCTTTGCCTGGGAGAGATATGATCTGTAAGTAAGCGGGAACAAAGCCATCTTTACAATTATTGTCAGCAGCAAGATAATAATTCCGTAGTTACTAATGTATTTGCTGAGCCAGTTAAATATTTTGATAATCACAAACTGGTTTATCCATTTTGTTATTCCTTTTCCTACCGAGGCCAAATCATAAAGCTGCAGATCTTTGTACTGTTTTAAAGTATTAAATCTGTTGGGCCCAAAGTAAAAGCCTAATGGTATTTTAATTGTATTATCAACAGATAAGGGAATATCCAGTTTTGCAGTAACATGTCTTAGATACATGGATTTATCATCAAATCTTTCGGATTCTACTCTGGCCTGAAGGAAGTTCTCGTCTGCTATTATTACCGAACTAAAGAATTGATCCTTAAAAGCAACCCATTTTACAGTTATGGAATTTTTGTCATCTACCCTGTCGCTATTTAACTTTTTATTGTTCTGTTCCTTCTGCTTTGAGCGAATACCCAGGTTTACGACCTTATCATTGTCATATTTGTAGTAAATTGAAGTGTAATTATTCTCGTTTTGCTTGCCTTTTTCCTGTTGAGGGATAAACAAACTCCAGTCCAGTTCAATACTGCTGATATTCTCCTGTATTATATCCTGCAAACCCACAATATTTATTGAAAAGTCAACCATGTAGCTTGACGGCTCAAGTGTGTATATATATTCTATATATTTCTTTTCATAGGAATATGTGCCGGAATCTGCACCTGTATCTGCATATGATCTAAAACGTAAAGTCGCGGGTGCATCCTTGATTTTTATATTTTTTTTATCGGACATTGGAGTAAAGTAGAGGTTATTGGAATTTATCAGCATGCTGTTTTGTGTAAAGAAGTTAAGTCCGAATACTGTTGAATCGCCCGAAAATAAAACAAGGGGCAATGAATCAAATGTTTTATATTCCTTAAGTTCAACGCTGTAGGGTCTGCCTCCTCTTGTAGAGATTGAAAGCTTGATAAGGTCATTTTCAAGGGTATAAAAATCATTTGTGCCTGTTTCTGATCCGGAAAAAGGCCCGATTCTGGCGGGTATTCTCTCAGCACTTAACTTATTTGCTGCACCTTCTTTTTCAGCTTCAGGCACTGCCGGCATCTGCTGTGGTTCTATGATATTTGTATCAGGCTGTTCCAGCCGTGCTTTATTTAATGAATCAAGTACATGTTTGCGCCTCTCCATCTCTGCTTTGTCAGGTTTGCTTAATATGCCCCACACAAAAATAACTGCCGCTATAATTATTATTCCTATAATTGAATTTTTATCCATAATTGTTCTGAAAATTTTATAATGTTTTTGCTTATTATAGAATTATTATATATAGATTATTTTGATCATTTTAAAAAACACTGATCAGTCAGATCTGACAATTAATTGTTTTTAAAATTCCGTAAATGTAAATAATAAATTTATAAATATCGAAAATTAAATGTTAAGACAAGGTTGCGGCTTTATAAATTTAAGGTGCTAAAGGCATTATAATGACATAGTTAATATTGATAACAGGGGAAAATATCAGGAATCCAAGAAAATACGGAATTAAAAATAAATATTACCGGGTTATTGTTGACTTAATAAAATCTACAAATAAGGGGTGCGGATTAAGGACAGTACTTCTGTATTCAGGATGGAACTGTACCCCGATAAACCACTTATGGTCTTTGATCTCCATAATTTCCACCAGGTTTGTGCCCGGATTTATTCCGGCAGCAATCATTCCCGCGTTTTCAAAATCTTTCAGGTAATAGTTGTTAAATTCATATCTGTGCCTGTGTCTTTCGGTAATTTTTTTTGTTTTATATGCCTTATATACTTTTGTATTCATCTTAATAATACAGGGATATCCTCCC
>CAZOLY010000082.1:0-14298 GCA_964580815.1 uncultured Bacteroidales bacterium | reverse complement strand
GTGCCTTATACTGTATATCTATAGGCAGTGACGATGAAAATCCGTTCAGATAATATTCAATATTATTTTCGCCTTCCGGCTCAATAAACAGCTGATGCCTTTTTTTATCCGAAAATGTAACAATTTTTCCCTCAATACTTGGACAGTATCTTGGTCCGATTCCTTTTATTGTCCCGTTAAATAAAGGCGAATCCCCGAATCCTCTTCTAAGTATATTATGTGTTTTTTCGTTTGTATAGGTAATAAAACAGCTTTTTTCAGTTACTATCCTTCTTTTTGATAAATATGAAAATGCTCCTCCCTCTTCATCTCCCTTTTGTTCCTTTAATATTGAAAAATCAATCGTTCTGCCGTCCAGCCTGGCAGGTGTCCCTGTTTTCATTCTGTCCACTTCGAAACCCATTTTCTCCAGTTGCTTTGATATACCTGATGATACGGGTTCCGATATTCTCCCTCCGCTTACCTTTACTTTGCCTATATGTATTAATCCGTTTTCAAAGGTTCCGCATGCCAGGATCACAGATCTTGAATAAAACTTAACATTATTTATCGTCAGAACACCCTTAATTTTTTCCGCTTCTATTATTAATTCCTTAACATTATCCTGCCACAGATCAATGTTCTTATTTTTCTCAATAACCTTTCTCCATTCCATGTAAAATTTCATCCTGTCACATTGAGCTCTCGGACTCCACATTGCCGGCCCCTTGGATTTATTAAGCATCCTGAACTGAATCATACTTCTGTCTGTTACAATTCCCGAATAACCTCCAAGTGCATCTATTTCTCTTATAATCTGTCCTTTTGCTATTCCTCCCATTGCAGGATTACATGACATTTGAGCAATTTTTGTCATATCCATGGTTATCAAAAGTACCTTTGACCCAATATTTGCACCTGCGCATGCGGCTTCACATCCCGCATGCCCCGCTCCCACCACAATTATATCATATTTATAATTCATGTGCCAGCAAAAAAATCTACGAATTTAAATAAAAATTTTCCTTATTTGTCATTACTTCCCTTTCCTTATTACTTTTATCTTCATACCCCAATAAATGCAGAATCCCGTGAATGATAATACGTTTTACTTCCTTATTGAAATTCCCTTCTGAATATTTATCACTGTTTTCCCTTATTCTTTCCACGCTTATATATACTTCGCCACTCACAGTATTTTTGAATGTATTGCTAAATACTATAACATCAGTATAATATTCCCTGTTCAGAAATTTTTTATTTAAATTAAGGATGGCTTTATCCGATGTGAAAATGATGTTAATCCCGTCCCGCCTGTATCCCTCCTTGTTGATTATGGAATTTATTAAATGAGTATAATTCTTTTCTTCAACTAATCTAAATGAAGTGTCTTTATAATAATACTTTACATTCAAATATTTATTTTAAATTAAATGCCAGTACTACAGTTGCTCCGTTCCTTGAAAATTCTATCCCGTCTGATAACTTTTCCATTAAAAAAATTCCCCTGCCGTTAATATTTTCAATGTTCTCAGGTGCGGTAGGATCAGGAATGTTTTTATAGTCAAATCCATCGCCCTCATCATCAACTCTGATTTTTAATGTTTTTTCGTCTTTGTTAATAATAATATTTACCAGTTTATTTTCATCCAGTTTGTTCCCATGCAAAATCGCATTATTAGCCGCTTCCAGGGCTGCAATCAATATATTCCCGTATATATCCGAACTTATATTATATTCAGCTGAAATATCATCTACAAGCTTCTCCACTTTCCTAAGATTCTCAATTTTCGATTTTATTTCATATTTTTTTTCCATCTAATTATATTTTCAATAATATCATTGATTTCCCCCTCTTATACTGCAATTAAAAAATTATGTTACTAAATTAGTTAATTTCTAACCGAAAATAATAAAAAATAATCTAATTTATTTACAAAAATATTTTTCTAATTGCTAAGCCACAATTCCGGGTTAAGGTTTTGTGATTCCTTCCAAATCTGAAAGTGCAATATTGTCTGTTTCGTTTTTTCATCGGTGTAGACATTTCCTATCTTCTGCTTTGTATATACCGTTTCTCCCGGACTTGCGGATATATTCTTCAGATTATGATACAAAGAATAATAATTACCATGTCTTATAATCATAGTATAGTTTTCGCCGGGAATGGAGAATATTTTTGACACTTTTCCATTAAAAACCGCCCTTACCTCGGCATCCCTCACCGTGGATATGTCGATCCCGTCATTTCTAATTTTAATATTCTTTAAAACAGGATGATCCTGTTCACCGTACTTACCCGTTATTATACCGTATTTTGTAGGCCATGGCAACTTCCCTATATTTTTTTCAAAATTGTCCGAAATAAGCTGTTCTTCGGGTGTTAACACGGAGTACGTTCCCTTATGCTTATTCCTTTCCTCTTCTATTACCTTCTCAAGCTCCTTCTTTATTTTTTCAGCCAGTTTTCTTTTTTCTTCCAGCTCAATTACCAGTTCATTTTCTCTTTTTGATAATTCTCCGATTAAAGCTTCTTTGCTGGCCTTCTCCCTGACTATACTAATATTCTCCGATTCCTTCTCCTTTATAAGCCTTGCCTTGGCTTCTTTATCCCTGTTTAATTCCACAATTTTCTTCTCAATGATGCTCTTAAATGCAATAATTAATTTTGCCTGCTTTCTTTTATATTCCGAATACTGCTGTATATATCTTACCCTCTTATAAGCCTGGTCAAAACTTCCGGATGCCAGAATATACATTAACAGTACATTCTGATCTCTCTTTTTGTAAGCATTTACTATAATTCTGGCATATTCCTCCTTTATTTTTATTAAGTCAGCTTCCAAAGAAGCTATTAGGTTCCTGTTGTCCGATATCTTTTTATTAAGGTCTTCTATCTCTGCAGCTAATTCCTCAATATATTTATTTCTTGAATTTATTCTATACTCAATGATTTTCAATTCATTTATTGAATATTTCTTTTTTTCTTTTGTTTCTTCGAGTATTTTGCTTGCATATTCTATTTCCTGCCTTGCCCTGGATTGCAAATTCCTTAATTTTTCTTTATCCTGCCCATATATTTGACTAACTATCAAGCATATAAATAATATCATTAAATATTTTAATCCGGGATAGTATATTCTATTGTCTTTCAATTTTCATCAGGTATTATTTTACCTTCTCTTCTGCATTTTTTATTTTTTCAATAATGTCCGGGCCCTTATCCGAATACTTTAATGCTTCATTCCAGTAAAATATAGCATCTTTTGAATCAGACAGCTCAAATAATATGTCTCCATAGTGATCAAGAATCTCGCCATTTTTATCTCCTCCGTACTTCATGGCCTTTTCAATATATTTTTTTGCCTTACTTTTTTCTCCCTTTTTAAATAGTATCCATCCATATGTATCGAGGTAGGTAAAATTCTTTGGTTCAATCTCAATTGTAAGTCTGCTAAGTTCTTCCGCTTTTTTCAAATTTTCTTCACGTAATGCCAGGTAATAGCCGTAATTATTCCTCACCAGCAAATTGTCAGGTTCAATTTCCAGGACCTTCTCAAAACAATTGTCAGATTTCCTGTAATCTCCCAGATTTTTGTAAGCTTCTCCCAGGAAAGTATAAAACTGCACTTCCTGTGATTTATTTTTTGAATATTTTACCCCGCTTTCAAGGGTTTTCGCCGCTTCCCCATTCTTTCCCGTCTGTACCAATGCTATTCCCTTAAAAAGATAAAGTACAGGCTCTTCATTAAATATTTTTAATGCTTCACTGCTTTTATTAATGACGCTATCGTACTTAAAAAGGGAATTTTCAATATACAACAACTGCTCCCATATTATATAGTTCTTCTTTTCTATTCCAAGAACAACATTCAATTCATGCTCTGCCAGTTCCAATTCATCATTTCTTATATAAAAGTCAGCACATAAAGTCCGCACACTGACATTGTTTTCATATTTTCTTTTTAGCTCATCGACAAGCATGTTTATATATTTATTAAAATTTGTAAATACCGAATCATCCTTAATGAACCTTACTATCAGTGATATTTTAACGTCCACGTCAATATTGTCATTATTTATGGCATCCCTGTAATATTTAAAGGCTTTCTCATATTCGTTATTTGACCGCAGGAATTCTGCATACGATAATTCTGTTTTGTCATTATCAGGGTCTTTAATTAAAAGCAGATTGTAATATTCAAGTGCCGCATCATAATTTTTAATATCAGCATAATATTCTGCCAGCAAGCCCAGCAAATTATAGTTCTCAGGATAATATTCTATTGCCTTCTTCAGTTCATTTATTGCCTCTTCCTGCCTTCCTGTCTTGCTGTATATTTTATGCTTTGAAATCAGGATATTCTCATTTTCGCCAATAACATCTTCTATTTCCTTTAACATTAATAACGCCTTATCATATTTTTCTACCTCTTCATACATTAGAGCCAGCTTATATTTCATATCCATATCCTTTGGCTCCGTTTTTACCAGCTTTTCATATATGGTTATGCTGCTGTCAATCTCATTCTCAAGGTTGTAAATATTCGCCAGGTGCAACAAATACCATTTATTATTATCCTCATCATAAAAAACAGCACTATCCGCATATTTTTTTGCCAATTCTATCTTGCCGGCATTTAAATAAATGCTCGACAGCATATAATGTATTGCAGGACTGTTTCTTTTGTATGACAGACATTCATTAAAGTCTCTTATAGCCTGCCTGTACTGCCCGAAAATTGCATTTTTTGTAGCACCTGTAAATGCATAGTAAAATTCATTATCATAATCCTTTGTCTTACCCTTACTTGCGGGCGATACCTTATTTGTATCATACACATTGCAGCTTAATGAAGTATTCATAACCAGGGCAAATCCTGTTATAAAATATATTTTAATTATTTCTTTTCTTAATCTCATGTTTACCTAATAATTTTATAAATGCTGAAATCTCCAATGCTAAGCTCCTCGTCACTTTTCAAATATTCCACATTACTTCCGATGATGGACTGTGACGCTACTATTCCACTTACTCTGGAGTTATTATATATTATTGAATTAGATATTATACATTTAGATATTTCCGAATCATTTTCTATTGATACACAGGGGCCAATTATTGAATTGTATATTTTAACATTGTCTCCGATATAGCAAGGATCGATAATCTGCGAATTCCTTACTCTAACGTTCCTGCCCGTTAGTTCTTTCCTGCCGGTAAGCTCCAGGATCCTGGAGTTTGTCGCTATAAAGGTGTTTTTATTTCCACAGTCGAGCCATTCCTTCACAGGGCCAATACTAAACTTCAGCCCCTTATTTTTTAAATTCTCAAGTACTGTTGTCAACTGGTATTCCCCATCCACCATAATTTTATTTCTGATAATATTCTTTATCTCATTACTTAATAAATCCCCGTTTTTAAAATAATACAATCCCACGATTGCTTTGTTTGAAATTTTTTCTTTTGGCTTCTCTATGAAATCGGTCACTATATTCTGCTCATTTATTTTAACCACACCATAATTTTGCGGATCCTTTACTTCATAAATCCATATTATGGCCTCTTTTCCCTTATCCACTTTAAAATCAGCTTTAAACAGCGTATCTGCAAATGCTATGACAACCTCACTATTTAAAAGGTCACTCGCACAATATATTGCATGTGCAGTTCCCAGTGCCTCTTTCTGATAATATATCTTCCCGTTTGCACCGGCATCTCTTGCAATATTAACCAGCTCATTCTCTATATCTTTACCAAAATCACCTATTACAAAACCAATATTCTTAATTTTACCGTCTATTGACTTTGCCAGCTCTTCTATTAGCCTGTGAACAATTGCTTTACCTGCAATTTTCATTAATGGCTTGGGAACAAACAGGGAATGAGGACGCATCCTCTTTCCAATACCCGCCATAGGGATAATTACATTCATTTTTATAAGCTTTATTAATTATTTGCCAGTATGGCCAAACCCTCCCTTTCCCCTTTCAGTCTGATTTAGCGCCTTAACCAAATCCCACTCAACCTTTTCATGCCTGGTTATAATCATCTGGCAAATTCTTTCACCATCATTAACCGTATAAACTTTATTTGACAAATTAATAAGTATAACGCATACTTCACCTCTGTAATCGGCATCAATTGTCCCTGGCGTGTTTAATACCGATATTCCGTACTTAATGGCTAATCCGCTTCTCGGGCGTATCTGCGCCTCGTATCCAAGCGGCAGCTCAATAAACAGTCCTGTTGGTACCAAAGCTCTTTCGAGGGGTTTAAGTTTTACAGGCTTATCAATATTTGCCATCAGGTCCATTCCTGCAGAACTGTCCGTAATGTAGGCAGGAAGCGCATGCTTAGATTTACTGACTATTTTTATCTTCATAACCCTTTAAAAATATGGAAATAAGCTTCTCCTTTCTTTCTACAAAATAAACAAAAGGTATAAATAAAGCCGAGCCTATTAAAATATTATATAACAGATTATCAGTTTTTACCAGGACATTTATAAAATATATGCCCAGTCCCAATAATATATAAAACAATATTCTTTTGATATCATATTCTATTCTGTACAATTCCCTTCCCAGCAAATAAGAAAAAACAAGCATAACAAAATTGGATATCAGGTGGGAATATGCGCATGCTTTATAACTATAACGCGGAATAAAAATTATATTTAATATGATAGTAATTATTGCTCCTGTTCCTACAATTAAGACTGCATACGGCGTTTTCCCCGATAATTTATACCAGAAACTAATATTAAACGACATTCCCAGCAAAATATTGGCAAACAATACGACCGGCACAATGCTCAGTCCCTCATGAAATTTAGGGCTTATAAAATATTTAATTATGTCTATGTACAGAACAATGAACAAAAATATTATCAAGCAGAATATTACGAAGTATTTTAAAATATTTCCAAAGACTTCATTCGAATTTTTCTTTTTATAATTTGAAAAGAAAAACGGATCTGCAGCAAATCTGAACATCTGTATAAAGATAGTCATAAAAACGGCGATTTTATAATTTGCCCCGTATATACCTATTTCATATAATTTATCATAGCCCGATACCAGGAAATGCCTTAGCAATATTCTATCAATGGTCTCATTCAAAATACCTGCCAGTCCGGCCACCAGCAAGGGAAATGAATATTTAAGTATGTTCCCGTACAGTTTTGTATTGAATTTTAACACAATTTTTTTCAGGTCAACAAGCAATATGAAGCATATAAGTATGCTTGCCAGCATATTTGCAATTAAAACATAGCCTACCCCAATATTCTTATTATAAATGCTATTTATCCAGTTGCTGCCGTGTGTCCTGGAAATATATGGCAATATCTCCAGGAAAAACAATATCAGAACAATATTTACAAGCACTCCAAGTATTTTGAATACCGCAAACTTCATTACTTTCTCTTCCATTCTTAATTTCGCATAGAATATAGAGGTAAAAGCATCAAGGGCGATTATTACAGCCAGCCATTTAATGTATTCCGGCCTGTTATTATACCCCATCAATCCGGATACTCTATGAATAAAAATGAAAACAAGCACAACAAATAATGATGATGTTACAAATAATGATATAGCAGAAGTTGTAAAAATATCCCCGCTTTTTTCCTTGTCAGCAGTAAATTTGAAATAACCTGTCTCAAGCCCGTAGGTGAGAATCACTATCAATACTGCGACATAGGCATATAATTCTGTAATTATACCATATTCGCGGACCTCAAATTTGTATGTATAATAAGGTGTTAGTATGGCGTAATTTAAAAATCTCGGTATTATGGAGCCCAGTCCGTATATTAAAGTCTGTCCCCCTAATTTCTTATAAGGATTCAAATTTTGTGATTAATTTTTAAAACATAAAACAATTTAATACTTTCAATTTTATATGTATTCTTAAATTTGTATTTTCGGACAATCATAAATATTAAAACAATGAACAGGGTAGTAAAATTATATTATTCTTTGTTTTTCGCTCTTATTTTTAATAACAATATTTCCCTGAATGCGCAAATAAATGATGTTCCGGTTGTTGAAATTGAAACCTCCTACGGCATTATTAAGATAAAACTTTATGATGAAACTCCATTTCACCAGGAGAACTTCTTAAAGCTTGTTTCCCAAAATTTTTATGATGATCTGCTATTTCACCGTGTTATTGAAGGTTTCATGATACAGGCAGGTGATCCTAATTCCAGAAATGCTCTTCCCGCCCAGCCTCTGGGTCAGGGAGATCTTGGCTATACAATACCTGCTGAATTTAACAAAGACCTTTTTCATAAAAAGGGCGCACTTGCTGCTGCCAGGCTCCCTGACAACATGAATCCGAATAAAGAATCCTCTGCCTCTCAGTTCTATATTGTGCAGGGAAGGAAGTATTCCGGTGCTGAACTTGATTATATGGAGCGCAGCGGTACTCACATTAAATTTACTGACGAACAAAGAAAAATATATACTACAACAGGGGGCACTCCTCAACTCGATTATTCTTACACTGTATTTGGGGAGGTCATTGAAGGCATGGATGTTATTGATAAAATCGCCTCTGTTGAAACAGACCGCCGTGACAGGCCTCTGAAAGATATTAGACTGAAAATCAGACGTGTTAACTAACTATACATGAAAATCCTATTACAATGACAGGGATTATTGACAGTTATATTAAAGAAATAGAATCTTTTCATTCCGTTAACCATGATGAAATTGAGAAATTCAGGATCAAATTCCTGAGTAAAAAAGGTATTATAGCCTCCTTGTTTGAGCAGCTTAAAAATACATCTCCGGAGCAAAGAAAAACAGAGGGGCAGAAGATAAATACCCTTAAAAACAAAGCTCTCGAAAAAATAGCTGTTCTTAAAGAACAATCCCTTCCTTCAAAAAAAGAGTCCTTTATAAACGATCCGACTTCTCCTGCAGAGTCAATCCCTATGGGGTCAAGGCATCCTGTTTCCATTGTAAGGAAGCAGATAATCGATATTTTTTCCAGGATAGGGTTTACAGTTGAAGAGGGCCCGGAAATAGAAGATGACTGGCATGTTTTTTCAGGATTGAATTTCCCTGATGAGCATCCTGCAAGAGACATGCAGGATACCTTCTTCATAGAATTAAATCCCGATATCCTGCTGCGCACACACACCTCGTCAGTACAGGTAAGAGTTATGGAGACGCAGCAGCCTCCGATAAGAAAAATTTTCCCCGGCAGGGTATTCCGCAATGAAGTTGTTTCTGCAAGGGCTCATTGCATATTTCACCAGGTTGAAGGCCTTTATATCGATAAAAATGTATCATTTGCCGATCTTAAGCAGACATTATTGTTTTTTGCCAAAGAGATGTTTGGCGGGGCCACACGGATAAGGCTCAGGCCTGCATTTTTCCCGTTTACCGAACCGTCCGCCGAAATGGATATCTCCTGCAGCATTTGTAGCGGAAAAGGATGCAACATATGCAAATACACCGGTTTTGTGGAAATCCTGGGCTGCGGCATGGTTGATCCCAACGTTCTTGAAGCATCTGACATAAGCAGCATAAAATATACCGGTTTTGCTTTTGGCATGGGCATTGAACGTGTCGCAATGTTAAAATATCATATTAATGATTTGAGATTGTTTTTCGAAAATGACGTAAGGTTTCTTAGCCAGTTTAAAGGTGACATCACCTGAAAAACAAATACGCTTATTAAAACAGCTTATTAAATTAATATGCTATCATCTGTTATACCCGGTAATGCGTTGGATTTTGCATCCGATATTACCCAGATAGTATTTGTAATATCCTTCCCTGCCCTCACAATAATCCTTTGCCGATGGTCTAAAATCTTCAGGTTCATAAGTCCGATTATTATATGCTACCTTGCCGGAATAATTGCAGGCAACACTATTAAAACCGGTCTTAACAAGGAAATGCTTACCTCAATATATGAGCTTAGTGTATGCCTGGCCATACCGATCCTTTTGTTCTCATCAAATTTTATTAAATGGCTTGAGCATTCCCGTACAACGTTTTTATCTTTTTTCCTTGCTGTCGTATCTGTTGTTCTCTGCTCAATCCTTACCTTTTATATTTTCCGGCATGATATTCCCGATGCAAACAAAATTTCCGGTATGCTTATTGGTGTATATACGGGAGGTACGCCTAATATGAGTGCTATCGGACTGGCCCTTAAAGTTAAAGAAGAAGTTTTCCTTCTGCTGAACAGCGCTGATATATTTTTCTCCGCCATATATTTCATATTTCTTATTACTGTTGCAAAAAAGTTCCTTGGACTCTTCCTGCCTGCCTACAAGGGCTATGAATCCTCAAGCAGTGAGGTTACTGACAATGCCCGTGGTTCAGGAACAATAAGCCTTAAACAGCGTGCTTTAACGGTTTTTATCTCAATTATTCTCTCGGCAGCTATACTGGGTATAGCTTTTGCCATATCTTTCCTGCTTAAAGGTGAAGTAGTTACACCTATAATAATACTTGTTATCACTACGCTTGGAATAGCATTTTCCTTTTCAAAGAAAGTCCAGTCCCTCAAGGGTACCTTTGATACTGCTGAATACCTGCTTCTTATATTTGCTGTTGCCATAGGTACATTAGCTGATTTCCGAGAGCTCCTGGATTCCAGCTCCGCAATCTTTTATTATTTAGCCACTATGCTGGGCTTTTCAATAATTCTTCATATAATTCTTGGAGCAATCTTTCGCATTGATACCGATACTTTAATTATAACCTCTACTGCAGGAATATTCGGACCTGCATTTATTGGTCCGGTAGCCAACGGCATCCGGAACAAGCAGGTAATTGTACCGGGTATAACTATGGGTTTGTTAGGTTTTGCTATTGGAAACTACCTGGGGATAGCCGTTGCCTGGCTGTTAAAATAGTGACTGTGTTTCCCCGAATTTTGTCTTGCCCATATGTTTATATGCCAATTCTGTTACCTCCCTCCCTCTTGGTGTGCGTTTAATGAATCCTTCCTTTATGAGAAAGGGCTCATATACTTCTTCTATAGTTCCCGGATCCTCACCTACTGCAACACCAATAGTATTTAATCCCACGGGGCCGCCACTGAATTTTTCAATTATTGTATTCAGTATTTTATTATCCATTTCATCCAGTCCGCGCTTATCAATATTCAAAGCTTCAAGGGAGTACCTGGCAATATGCAGGTCTATAATCCCTTTTCCCTTGACCTGTGCAAAATCCCTGACCCTCCTCAGGAGGGCGTTGGCTATTCTAGGTGTTCCCCTTGACCGCTGGGCTATCTCTTTTGCTGCCTGTTCATCAATTTTTATGTTAAGAATTCCTGATGAGCGCAGTATTATTAAGTACAATATATCTTCATCATAATACTCCAGGTGCGATCTAATGCCAAATCTTGCCCTCAGGGGGCTTGTCAGCAATCCAACTCTTGTTGTTGCTCCTATCAAAGTAAACGGATTTAAAGACAGTTGAATGGACCTTGCACTGGGCCCCTTGTCTATCACCAGGTCAATTCTATAATCCTCCATTGCTGAATATAAATACTCTTCTATAGTAGCATTCAGTCGATGTATCTCATCTATAAAAAGTACATCGTTCTCCTCAAGATTTGTTAAAATTCCTGCCAGGTCGCCCGCTTTTTCCAGTACAGGTCCCGATGTTGTCTTAATGTTGGAGTTAAGCTCGTTGGCTATAATATTGGCCAGGGTTGTCTTGCCCAGTCCTGGTGGTCCTGACAATAAAATATGATCCAGGGCTTCATTTCTCATTTTGGCCGCCTTCACAAACACCTTAAGATTTTCAACTGTCTTATCCTGGCCCTTAAATTCATTAAATTCATGAGGTCTCAGTTTTTTCTCATATTCTTTCTCGACTTCGCTTATTTTATCATTCCTTAAATTATATATATCATCCATAAATGTTTCCTCTATTTTATAAGTTTTATATTGTCATCGGGAAAATCGACTTTTACTCCGTTTATCCTTATTTCCTTATTGTTTTCATAAGTAACAGTAATAAGCAAATTGCCGTACATGTCATATTTCTTCCAGCTTTTTTCCTTAATACCCATTGTAAAATATTGTTCTTCTTTCAATACGCCATTTTCATAATAATACCTGTGCTTCCCGTCGGGATTTCCCTGTATATAATCTCCCTCGAATTTAAGTATGTCGCCGGTATAATAGTGTCTCCACTTCCCATCCTTTAACCCTCCGGTATATGAGCCTATTTCAATCTCATCACCTACATTATAGTACCATTCTCCTTCCTTTTCGCCGTCAAAATATTTACCTTTTGTAATAACTTCACCCTTTTCATCGTATTCTATAAAATCTCCTTCTTCCCTGCCCTCATAATACTCCTCTTTCCTTTTAACCATTCCATTCTCATAGTACCATACCCATTCCCCGTTAAATCTACCATTTTCAAATTCTCCTGTCTGTTCGATTTTACCATTTATAAAATAGAACACCCATTTCCCCTGTTGCAGGTTATCTTTGTATTGTCCTTCGGATTTCAGCTCCCCCGTAACATAAAAATTCTTCCAGTTCCCTGATTTATTTCCTTCCCTGTCAACAATACCTTCAGAAATTTTTGCTCCATTATCGTTAAATATAGCAGCACTGATAACGTCTCCGTTTATATCATATTTTCTGTGAATACCAATAGGTTTGAAATTTCTGTAAGCCCCGCTATATGTCATATTGCCACTTTCATCATATTCATTTTTTATATCAATATCTTCTGCTTCAATATTATTATCTTCTACGATCTTACCCCCTTCGTACTTTAAAATTAAAGACAGGTTACCACCCTCATCATACTCTTTATAAAGTCCGTTAAATTTATCATCCATATAGTTAATTTCTTTTTTTAGCTTATCATCGGCATAAAATTCTTTCCATACTCCCTGTTTAAATCCCTGTTCATCGACCCTGTTTATTTTTTCCCTCTCCGCGAGATTCCCTTTGATATAGTATAATATGGTTATTATTGTCCCTGATTCATCGTACTCAAAGGCTGTTCCGTCCCTTTTGTTATTTTTATACCCGACTTTACTCTTTAGCCTGCCGCTATTGTAATAATAATATGAAGTACCTTCTTTTTCATCATTTATATACAATTCCCTGGCGATAATATTTCCCACATATTCTATATTGGCTGTCCGGTCCGTATTATATGTCAGCATATACCCTGTTCTTTTGCCCATAATATAGTTTATTTTCCTCACCGTATCACCAACGTTGTTATAAAATACCCATGTACTGTCGAGTATATGATTTTTCCTGTTGCCCTCTGATTTTAATACTCCGGTCAGATAATATGTTTTCCAGTATCCATCGGGCTTCCCATTTTTCATCATCCCCTCACTCGATACTTTGCCGTTGCTGTAATATAGAATATTATAGCCGTTCCCCACTATTTCCTGCTGGGCACCTATAATAGCATACAGATTTAAAACCAGTGCAAGAAGGATATATCTTTCAAGTTTCATAATACTAAAGTCCGACTTTTTCTGAAATTTCAAGCATTTTTAATATAGGTTTTTCAGCCTTTGCCCTTAACTTTTCGTTAAGTGTTATTTCCGGCAGTTCATATTTCATACATATATATATCTTTTCAAGGGTATTCACTTTCATAAAATTACACTCGCTGCAGCCACATGTCGAATCCCTGGGAGGGGCGGGTATAAATATTTTCCGGGGATTGGCCTTTCTCATCTGATGTATTATCCCCGGCTCCGTGGCAACAATATATTTACTGGCATTATCACTAATTGTAAATTTCAATAATGATGATGTTGAGCCTATATGATCGGCAATTAAAAGGACAGGTTTTTCGCATTCGGGGTGGGCTATAATTTTGGCATCCTTATTTTCCTTTTTAAGTTCTGCAATCTTTTCCACGGAAAATTCCTCGTGCACATGGCATGCCCCGTTCCATATAACCATATCCCTGCCTGACAGGCTTTTAATATAATTTCCCAGATTTTTGTCAGGAGCAAAAACAATCTTTTCTTCTGGCGGTAAATAATTGATTATCTGCAGTGCATTTGTCGATGTACATATTATGTCTGACAGTGCTTTTATTTCTGCCGACGTATTTATATAACTGATGACGGTATGGCCGGGATATTTTTTCAGAAATTTCTCAAATTCCTTTGGGGGACATGAATCTGCCAGTGAACATCCTGCATTTAAATCAGGAAGAAGCACTTTTTTATCCGGCGACAAAATTTTTGCCGTTTCTGCCATAAAATGCACTCCGGAAAAAACTATAATATCAGCATCAGTGCTGGCTGCTTTTCTTGATAAATCCAGACTATCGCCA
>CAZOLY010000081.1:10255-14644 GCA_964580815.1 uncultured Bacteroidales bacterium | reverse complement strand
ACTGGACAACATTATCTCTTTTTGTTGCCGTATCTTTGTTATCACAGTAATAGCGCGTAAAATTTTCTTTCTCCTGGTTGTATATATTATGGCCGTTCTCTGTTCCTATCCACAGATCACCGTTACTATCCTCAAATATTATCCTTATAACATTATTGCTTATGCTTGTTGAATCCCCAACCTCAGGCTTATAGACAGTAAAATCATATCCGTTATATTTGTTTAATCCGTCCCAAGTTCCAAACCACATAAGTCCGTATTTATCCTGGAGAATGCAATTTACTGTGCTTTGCGATAATCCTTGCCTGGGAGTTATTTGCTCGACCTTGAATTCCGGTTCCTGTCCCCTGATTATTGAGCAAAAAGATATTATTAAGATTATTAAGTAATATATTTTTATTCTAACGTGAAGCACGAACGAGAGTTTGAATTATATCCAATATTACGAAAATATTTCTACAAGGTTCAAATATATTATTAACAATAATTTTTGTTAATAAAACATAACAGTTACCTGGCAAATCCGGATATAAGTGCCGCTTGTGTCAGTCACCATTAAGCCGGTCAAAATCTTTTATTTATTTGCGGGCAGGGTGAATGAAAACCTGCTTCCCTTACCGGGACTGCTTTCAACCGATATAGTCCCTCCGTTTTTCACGACAAATTCCTTACATAATATTAATCCCAGTCCTGTTCCTGTCTCCCCTTGGGTACCTTCAGTAGAAAAATTGGCGTCAACCCTGAACAATTTCTCAAGTGCTTCTGCTGACATGCCTGTACCTGTATCTTTAATGCTTACCTTAATTTTGCCGTCTTTCTTATTGCAGCTTATGAGGATATCACCCCCGGGATTAGTGAATTTTATGGCGTTTGTTAATAAATTACGTATTACGGTGTTTATCATGTTAGAGTCGGCATAAACATCATATGATTCCTTGATTTCTTTTTTAACATTTATTCTTTTGGCTGTAAGGTTTTCATTTAACAGGATTATGTTCTGTTCCACAAGCTGGTTAATATTAAAAGATGCGGGTTCAAATGCTATTTTGTCGGTCTGTGTCCGTGCCCACTGCAGGAGGTTCTCCAGCAGCGTATATATGTTTTTTGACGAACTGTAAATTACTTCGGCATACCTGCGTTTTTTTTCGTCCGGCAGATTATCGTACTTCAGGTTCATCAGTTCTGAAAATCCTAAAATTGTGTTAAAAGGATTTTTAAGGTCATGTGCAATTATTGAAAAGAACTTGTCCTTGGTTGAATTAAGTTCAGTAAGATGGATATTGGCATTTTCAAGCTTTTCTTTCTGGATCTCCAATTTTTCCGTTTGTTCTTCAATTTTCTGTTGCCTCTCTTCCAGGAGTGTATTTGTCTCGTTTAACTCATATGCCTGCTCGGTAAGTTTTGAATTTTTATCTTCAATCTCACTGGTTCGTTCCTTGACAAGCTTCTCAAGGTACACCTGCTGCGTTTTCAGTCTCTTTATGCGGCTAAAATAAAAACCTAGCGCTGATACAATGATAATTAGTCCGGCAGATATTTTAAAAATAAGTGTTTGCCACCATGCGGGAAGTATGATAATCGTTAGAGAAGTTCCTTCGTTGTTCCAGACACCGTCATTATTTGCCCCTTTTACCCTGAATGTATATTCACCGGGGTCGAGATTAGTGTAGGTTGCCGTATGTTGTGTCCCAATATAATTCCAGTCCTTCTCGAAACCTTCCATCATGCATGCATACAGGTTCTTTTCAGGTATAGTAAAGTCCATTACAGCGAAACTGAATGTAAACATGGAATGTTTATGAGACAGTGTTATCTTCTTTGCTTCCAGGATATTCTTCTTAAGGGGAGAATCTTCACCACCTATTTTTACAGGCTTATTAAATATAAGAAAGTCCGTGATCAGTATATCGGGAGTTTTAAGATTTTCTTTAATTCTCCCGGGATATATTACATTAAAACCTTTAATGCCACCCAAAAGCAATGCGCCATCCCTGGTTTTTAAAGCACTCTTATAGTTGAATTCACTGCTTTGCAGTCCGTCGTCTTTTGTGAAATTTTTAGTCTTTCCTGTTTTAATATCAAGACGGCTTAGTCCTTTATTAGTAGTTATCCAAAGTTTACTGGAATTGTCAAAAACCAGTCCGTTAATCACGTTATCTGACAAACCTGACCTTTCATTATAATGTGTAAAAATTCCTGTTTCCGGATTAAACCTGTCCAGTCCGTTTTGTGTGCCAATCCATATTGACGTGTCATTCTCTATAAGGATATCGCGGATCCTTTCGCTTACTATACTTTTTTCATTGGCAGGTTCGTTCCTGTATATAACAAACTCGCGGCTGCCAGGATCAAAGATATGCAGGCCCGAGGGAGTCCCTATATAAAGGTATCCCCTGGAATCTTCTTCTATATCAATTACCATCCTGTTATTCAAACCGCTGTTTTGAGATGTGTATTGAGTAAAGATGTTAGCTTTGGTGTCAAAATGTATTAAACCGCCGTGAAAGCTCCCTAACCACAGGTTTCCTTCCCTGTCTTCCCTGACGACCAGTATATCATTGTCGGGGATAGCACTGTTATTCATCGCATAGGATTTAAACGAATGTGTATTCCCATTGAAGCAGTTGAGCCCTCCATTCCAGGTGCCAAGCCAAATGCGGTGGTGTGAATCCTCAATGACCGATAGCACGGCGTCACTTGATATATTTGTATTACCTGAATTAAAATGCTTAAACAGGCCTGTGTTTATGTCAAACAGGTTCAGCCCGCCGCCATCGGTGCCAACCCATATCCTGCCCTCGTGATCCTGCAGAAAACTTGTTACGACATTACTGCTTAAACTAACCGAAATTTCAGGCAGGTTTTTATAGAGAAGGATGGCATCGCTATTTATTTTTGATATATGAACGCCGCCGGAAAAAGTACCTATCCATAAATTATCTTTGTTATCCCTGTATATAAACTGGATGGATTTATTATCAAAACAATACTGATCAAATTCGTTTGACCTGTAATGCCAGAATATTTCCTTTTCTCTGTCAAAAACATCAAGACCATGATTTTCTGTTCCAATCCATAAATCTCCTTTCTCATCACTAAACAGTGAAAGAATGCGGTCGGCAACCAGGCTTCGGCTGTTGCCCGGCACATGACGGTACCCGGTAAATCTGCCGCTTTCAATATCAGTGTTATGCATCCGGAAAAGGCCCTGTCCGTATGTGGCAAACCAAATATACCCTTCCTTATCTTCTATTATATACTTAACAAAAGCATCTGATACATTATCGGCTTGATCATTATTACCCGCAAAACTTCTAAATGAAAAGCTCTCGGGCTGGAAGAGGTTCAGTCCTTTTTGTGTCCCGGCCCATACATCATTCCTGCTGTCTATAAAAACACATTCTGTTTCATTATAACTTATGCTTCCAGGATCATCGGGGTCATGGGTGTAATTGATAATCTTATTATTTTGACGGTCAAAATATATTAATCCGATATGTGTGGCCAGCCAGAGGTTGCCCAGTGAATCCTCAGCTATGCTCCTGACCGTACAATTAATTCCCCGGAGGGGGGAAGATTTATTATTAATATAATTTAAAAACTGGTCCTTTTCTCTGTTATACATGCTTAATCCTTGTGTGGTGCCGATCAGCATGTTGTGGTTATGGTCTTCTTTAAGTGTGAGCACAGAATTGTCATAAAGTGTATTAGTGTCAGCAGGATCATTTTTGAAAGTAACGAAATTAATGCCGTCATAGCGGTTAAGTCCGTCATTTGTTCCTATCCATATAAAACCTTTATCATCCTGAAATATACAATTTACTGACGATGATGTGAGTCCCTCATCGGTAGTATAACTTCTGAACTGGAGCTTTTTCAGCTGTCCCCAGGTTACAAAGCTACCTGGAAAAAAAAAGGAAAATAGAATTAATAGTGCTCCAAAATAAGTTCTCTTCATTTCCCAGGAAAATATTTATTGACAGTATAAATTACCTGTTGCTTTTTATTAAAGTTAGCAAATATTTTATTTTGTTATTAACAATAATAGCTTTTAATGATAAAAACATTTTGCCCTGTGGTAAAAGAAAATGATAAAGAGTTATCGGAATTGTTAAGCTGTAGGTATTGTGAACAGAAATTTACTTCCTTTCCCGGCCATACTTTCCACCCATATTGTCCCGCCGTTTTTTTCTATGAATTCTTTACATAATATCAATCCCAGTCCTGTCCCTGTTTCTCCGCCCGTGCCGCTTCTTGAAAAGTTGACATCGACTCTGAATAGCTTTTTTTTCTCTTCCGCTGACATACCTATACCATTATCTTTAATGCTGACTTCAACAAACCCGTTATTTTCAATGCTGTTTATCAGGATCTCCCCGTTAATATTTG
>CAZOLY010000081.1:0-10155 GCA_964580815.1 uncultured Bacteroidales bacterium | reverse complement strand
TGAATTTTATAGCATTTGTCAGTATATTTCTTATTACAGTATTTATCATATTACGGTCGGCATAAATATTGCATTGATCTTCAATATTCCGGTTGACGGTAATTTTTTTATCAGTGATGTTTTCTTTTAATAAGACAATATTTTGATCTACCAGTTGTTTCAGACTAAATACAACAGGTTCAAATGCTATTTTATCGGTTTGTGTCCTTGCCCATTGCAGGAGATTTTCAAGCAGGTTGTAAATATTTTTTGAGGAATCATAAATGACTTCCAAGTATTTAAGTTTCTTCTCCTCAGTAAGCTTTTTATACTTGGTGCTCAACAATTCTGAAAAACCTAAAATTGCGTTAAAAGGATTTTTCAGGTCATGCGCAATTATTGAAAAGAATTTATCCTTTGTTGAGTTAAGCTGAGTTAAATGAATATTAGCAGCTTCAAGCTCTTCTTTTTGGGTCTCAAGCCTTTCTGCTTGTTCTTCAATTTGCTGCTGCCGTTCCTTAAGAAGTATGTTTATTTCATTTAAATTTTCATTTACTTTTTCAAGTTCTTCCTTTCTTTTTCTTAATTCTTCGGATTGTTCTTCAATTTGCTGCTGCCGCTCTTCAAGAATAGTATTTGTTTCATTTAACTCATTGGCCTGGGTTATCAGAATAGTGTTTTTTTCATCAATTTCCAGGGTTCTTTCTTTAACCACCTTCTCAAGGAATATTT
Organism: uncultured Bacteroidales bacterium; assembly: GCA_964580815.1. Lineage (GTDB taxonomy): Bacteria > Bacteroidota > Bacteroidia > Bacteroidales > UBA10428. The sequence continues at coordinate 9,444 of CAZOLY010000081.1, read as the reverse complement.
TTTGCTTTTTAAGCCTGTTTATCCTGTAGAAATAAAAACCAAGTGAGGAGATTATTATAATTATACCTGCAGATATTTTAAATATCATTGTTTTCCACCACGGGGGAAGTATTGTTATTTTAATGGAAGTTCCCTTTTCATTCCAGATACCATCATTATTTGAGCCTTTTACTCTAAATATATATTCGCCGGGATTGAGGTTTGTATAAGTAGCGGTATTCTTTGTCCCTACACAATTCCATCCTTTGTCAAATCCTTCCATCATATAGGCATAATGATTTTTTTCAGGAATTGTGAAATCCATCGCAGCAAAATCGAAAGTAATAACTGATTGCTTATAGGATAATATCAGTTCTTTTATTTCTGAAATATGTTTCTTAATCGGGGAACCTTCAACGCCTGGTTTGACAGGCTTGTTAAATATCCGGAAGTCCGTTATTACTATATCAGGGACATTTAGGTTTGCTATGATTTTATCAGGATAAATTATGTTAAAACCTTTTACACCTCCAAATAAGATTGCCCCGCATTTTGTTCTTAATGCACTGTTTTTGTTAAATTCGTTACTTTGCAGCCCGTCTTCCTTTGTGAGATTTTTTGTTTTACCCTGCAGGGGATCAAACATTACGATTCCCTTGTTAGTGCTTATCCAGAGTTGGCCGGATAAATCAAAGGCCAAACTCTTGATTCCATTATCCGGTAACCCGTCTTCCTCGTAATAACATGTAAACAATTGACTATTTATATTAAACCTGTTCAAACCAAACAGGGTACCTATCCATGCTATAGAATCGTTTTCCACCAATATTGTGTTAATAGTATTATCGCTGAGGCTATTTGTATCGTTCTGAATATGAGTATAGGAAATAAACTTATTGTCTTCGGAATTATAAACGCTCAGTCCGTAATTAGTTCCTATAATAAGCTTTATATCAGATACTTTTTTAATATCAATAGCCATGTTACTGCTTAAATTGCTGTTTTCGATCGTATATTGTTTAAATATGCCTGTCCTTTTATCAAACATTATCAGGCCGCTCTGAAAACTACCCATCCATATTTGACCTTTTTTACCTTCGGCAACAGTAAAGATATTATCGTCCGGTATCTCGCTGTTATTAGTTGTAAATGAACTAAACGACATGGTTTTTTTATCAAACATGTTTAATCCCCCAGCCCATGTACCAAGCCATATCTGATTATCTGAATCCTCAATTATGGATAAGACAGCATTGCTGTTAAGGGTTGAATTTTCTGCGCTATATGTAATAAAATGGCCTGTTTTAATATCGAAAAGGTTCAATCCGCCTCCATCCGTGCCAATCCATATATTGCCGGCATGGTCTTCCAGAAAACTGGTTACCGAATTATGACTTAAGCTGTTTTTAAATCCGGGGATCTGTCTATAATTGAAAATGGCATCGGAATTCTTTTTTGAAAAATTTATACCGCCGGCAAATGTGCCAATCCAGAAGTTTCCTGATTTGTCTTCATATATTGCATTTATTGATTCGTTGTTAAGACTGCTGAGTGAGTAGATATCGGACCGGTAATGCCAGAAGGTTTCTTTTTCCCTGTTATACAGGTTTAGTCCTTCATTTTCAGTTCCTATCCATAAATTGTTTTGGTTATCTGTGTAAAGACATAAAATGCGGTCACCGGAAAGGCTTTTAATATTACGGGGATCATGTTTATAACGAACAAATCTCCCGCTTTCAATATTTTTTATATTAAGCCGGTAGAGGCCCTGACCATATGTCCCGAACCATAAATTTCCTGTATGATCCTCGACAATATGATAAAAGGATATATTTAGCAAAGAATTGCCTGATTCCGGATTATATATATAATGCCTGAAATTACCTGTTTCAGGCACATAAAGATTAATACCGTTCCATGTGGCGGCCCATACATTACCATTGCTGTCAATTAAGACATGTTCGACATTGCTATTGCTAAGGCTTTCAGGATTGCCGGGTTCATTTTTAAACTGTATGGCACTGTTTTCTTTACGGTTATAATAGATCAATCCATTATCTGTTGCCAGCCACAGGTTACCCGCCGAATCTTCCTGGATACAACGAACAGTGGGACCTAATCCCCTGAGTGGTGAAGATGCTGAACTCATATAATTTACGAATTTATCTGTGCACCAGTCATATAAACATAAACCCGCGGATGTGCCTATAAGAAGATTATCCTGATGATCTTCAAGAATACACCACACATTATTATGAGGCAGGCTTGCCGAGTCAAATGAATTGCTTTTATATACGACAAACTTATTACCGTCATAGCGATTCAATCCGTCAAATGTGCCAATCCAGATGAATCCCTTATGATCCTGCAAAATACTTGTTATGGCAGAGGAGGAAAGTCCCATATCGGGAGTTATATAACTGAAACTGAGATGAACAGGTTGACTGAATACACTGAACGAATATAGTACTGTAATCAGGCCTAAACTAATAAACGCCATTACTGATAGTCTTCTCATTTTTTATTATTTGCCTGAGTAATTCACTGGAAGAAGTCTTTATACAAGTTAATATCCTTTGGTAAATTATGAAAAAAAGAGATTCAAATTCTTTAATTGGTTAGTTGAATATTAAATTATAAAATATTTAATATTTATTTTCCTTTAATTAAAGTTAGTAAATATTTTACAATGTTAACAATAGTATTATAATAAAAAGATGCTGTGTTAGAGTTAGTGAAAAAGAATAAGTATTGTTTTAATTGTTAAGCTGTGGGTATTGTGAACAGAAATTTACTTCCTTTATAAGGCTTGCTTTCCACCCATATTGTCCCTCCGTTTTTTTCTATAAATTCTTTACATAATATTAATCCTAGTCCTGTCCCTGTTTCTCCGCCCGTACCGCTCCTTGAAAAGTTGACATCAACCCTGAACAGCTTCCTTGTTTCTTCTTCTGACATACCTATGCCATTATCTTTAATGCTAACTTCGATGACCCCGTCTTTCTCAAGGCTGTTTATCAGGATCTCCCCGTTAATATTTGTGAATTTTATAGCATTTGTCAGTATATTTCTTATTACAGTATTTATCATATTACGATCGGCATAAACATTGCATTGTTCTTCAATATTCGGGCTGACGGTAATTTTTTTATCAGTAAGGTTTTCTTTTAATAAGATAATATTCTGATCTATCAGTTCTTTAAAATTAAATACAACAGGTTCGAATGCTATTTTATCGGTTTGTGTCCTTGCCCACTGCAAGAGATTTTCAAGCAGATTGTAAATATTTTTTGAGGAATTATAAATAACTTCCGAGTATTTAAGTTTCTTCTCTTCAGTAAGCTTTTTATACTTGGTATTCAACAATTCTGAAAAACCTAAAATTGTGTTAAAAGGATTTTTAAGGTCATGTGCAATAATTGAAAAGAATTTATCTTTTGTTGAGTTAAGTTCGCTTAAATGGATATTTGCATCTTCAAGTTTTTCTTTTTGGGTCTCCAGTTTTTCGGTCTGCTCTTCAATTTGCTGCTGCCTTTCCTCAAGAAGGGCGTTAGTCTCATTTAATTCATCAGTTTGCCGAATTAGAATGGCATTTTTTTCCTCAATCTCCTTCGTTCTTTCCCTGACCAGCTTTTCAAGGTATATTTTTTGTTTTTTCAGTTCTTTTACCCTGTAAAGATAAATTACGGTGACTAATGCCAAAATAAATAATATTGCAAACATTCTGAATACCAGGGTTTTCCACCATGGAGGCAGAATAATAATAGAAATGGATGTCCCTTCTTTGTTCCATACTCCATCGTTATTGGATGCTTTAACCCTGAAAATGTAAGGGCCGGGATCAAGATTTGTAAAAGTAACCTCCCTTCTTGTTCCAACAAAGTTCCAGTCTTTATCAAATCCTTCAAGCTGGTAGGCATATTGATTTTTTTCTGAATTAATGTAATTTAAAGCAGTATACCTGAATGTTATAACAGATTGTTTATAAGTGAATTTAACTTTACTGGTTTCGGTAACAGATCTGCTTAAAGGAGACCCTTCCTTGTTGACGGGCACTTCTTTAAAATTTATCAGCAAATTGGTGATATATACAGCAGGTTCATATATGTTATCTTTTATGCTGTCAGGATAAAAACAATTGTAGCCATTTAATCCCCCAAAATACATTTTACCCTGCTTATTCATGAAATATGAGCCGTGTATAAACTGAGCACCCTGTAATCCGTCACTAATATCATAGTTCTTTATGTTCCCTGAAACGGGGTCAAATCTTGATATCCCTTTATTTGTGCTTAACCACAGGTTCTTCCTTCCATCAATCAATATCCCGTTTATAACATCATTAGGGAGCCCGTCTGCCTTGGTAAATAATGTAAATCCCCCGGAATTACGGTCATAGTAGTTTAAACCTTTTACTGTTCCAATCCAGATATTACTAAGACTATCTTCAGCAAAACAATAAATCCAGTCATTACTAAGACTGCCGGGATTGTTGGTTTTAACCAGATTACGAAAGTGATTGCCCCTGGGATCAAATATGCTGAGTCCGTCATAAGTCCCTATCCATAAATATCCGTAGCTGTCTTCGAATATTTTTAAACACCAGTTGCTAACTATCGAATTTGCACCACCCTGTTTATGATGTGTAAAAGTTTTACTTTCAGGATCAAATCTGTCCAGCCCTCCTCCGTTTGTGGCAATCCATATTTTATTGTTTTTATCTATGCAGATATCTCTTACATCATTATCACCAAGGCTGTTTGTATCTGCAGGATTGTGCTTATAACCGGTTATCCTGCCGGTTTTTGGATCGATGATATTTATCCCGTTAAGGTAGCCGCCAATATATATATTACCGGATTTGTCCTCTGCAACTGTTAAAATCGAATTCCCGTTTATTGAATTTTTTACTCCCTGCTTATAAACATAATGCCTGTAAACTTTGGTTTCTGAATTAAAATAGTCGAGTCCGCCCCCGTCAGTACCTATCCAGATATTACCTTTTCTGTCCTCATAAATTGCAGATACCGCATCATATATTAATGAGTTGGGATTGCCGGGTTCATTTTTATAATGCATAATCTGCTTGCTTATATGAAGCAGTGTATAATTTATCCCGCCCTGGTATGTGCCCAGCCATAAAATACCCTGCCTGTCCTCGCATATTGACCGCACGGAATTATTATTTAAACTGAAATTATTGTATTCGTCAGCTTTACAACATGTGAAAGAGTTGTTTTTATCATCATAAAGATTTAATCCTCCGCCGTCGGTACCTATCCATATTCTTTCCTTGCGGTCAATAAACATGCTGATAATATTATTTGAACTAATACTTTTGTTGTCGCTACCTGTTCTGAAAACATTCATACCTGATAAGTCAGATTTAATAACATAAACACCGTTGTCAGTCCCCAGCCATATATCACCGTTTACATTTTCAATAATGGTAAATACCTTATCAGTTATTTTGAATAATCCCCCGGAAACCGGACTTGCAACGATCTTTTTATTATTTAAATCGTATGCAAACAGTCCGAATGCATTCGAACCTATCCATATTCTGTTATTTTTATCTTTGAGGTAAGCTCTGAGACCTTCTTTTTGAAAGTCACTGTATTCTTCAATATTATCCAGATACCTGACAAATCCGGAATTTGCAGTATCATAAATAAAAATATCTGATCCGGTAATTACTATTATATCTCTGTTATCTTCCTCAACAATGTCGCGAACATAATCCTGGTACAATAAAGTATTATTATCCTGTATGAAGGGTATATGTTCAAAATACATAAGATCACGATTGTAAATGTCAATACCATTATTTGTAGCTATCCAGAGCTGGCCCCGTGAGTCTTCTTTCACTTTAAAAATGGCATTCCCTGCAATACTGCCGCTGTCATTTATATTATTGTAAAATGTGGTGAATCCGTATCCGTCAAACATGTTTAATCCATCATCTGTGCCAAACCATAAAAATCCCCTGCTATCCTGAAATACACAGTGAACCGTATTGTTTGACAATCCATCCTCTGTGGTCAAATGAGAGAAATTCAGGTCCGGGGGATTACAGTAACTTATCTTATATAATATTAATATAAATATTGAAAGAATAAATTTTATTTTCATGCCCCAAATGATGATATTTAGCATATCTATTATTAAAGTTAAGAAATATTTTCCTGTAATTTTTAAATTATTTCGTTTATTCAGGTAGCAAATTAGCCTAATTTTAAAATTCCTGACTGTTAACGGGTAAAGCTTGCTGAATATTTATTTTATTTTTCAATATATTTGACAGCTTAAATTAAAGTTGATGGCAAAAAGGAGAAGCCGGTCCGCACATAAATCCATAAAAAAGAAAATAAGGATATACTTGCTCTGGGGAATATGTGTCTTCCTGGCTTTAATCTTTATTCTGTTTTCTTCTGTTTATACCGGACTTTTTGGCCATATACCCACAGGTTTCGAGCTGAAAAATGTGCAAAATTACCTGGCATCTGAAGTTTACTCGGCTGATAATGTGCTGTTGGGCAAATATTATGTGCAAAACAGGTCAAATATAGATTATGAAGATATCCCGCAATACCTTATTGATGCGCTTGTTGCTACTGAGGATGCCAGGTTTTACAAGCACAATGGTATTGACAACAGGAGTATTCTGAGGGTGCTTCTTAAAACTCTTCTGCTTCAGCAGGAAAGTTCAGGAGGGGGCAGTACGCTTACTCAGCAACTGGCAAAAAACCTGTATAAAAGGAAAAATTATTCAATTTTTACGGTGCCGGTGAATAAATTCAGGGAAATGATTATAGCCGTGAGGCTTGAAAAAGTATATGATAAAAAGGATATTCTTGAACTATACCTTAACACCGTTTCTTTCGGAGAAAATACATACGGACTGGAAACAGCAGCAAAAATGTATTTCAATAAGCCTCCGGATAAATTAAAGATTGAGGAAGCAGCTTTACTTGTGGGCATGCTGAAAGGCACGTATATTTATAATCCTAAAAACCAGACGGATAAGGCATTGCAGAGAAGAAATACCGTACTAAACCAGATGGTTAAATACAAATACCTGGAAGAGTCCAGGGCAGATTCCTTAAAACAACTCCCCTTAAAACTCAATTATGTAAAGCTCACACATAATGAAGGACTGGCACCCTATTTCAGGGAATATTTAAGGCTGGAATTAGCGGAATGGTGCAAGAATAATTATAAGGCCGACGGTTCCGGGTATAATCTTTATACCGACGGATTGAAGATATATACGACCATAAATTCAGTTATGCAGGCCTATGCCGAGCAGGCTGTCAAAAGTAACATGTCCCGCCTGCAGGGAGAGTTCAACAACCACTGGAAACACAGTGAGCCCTGGGGCAAAAATCAGGATGTAATAATCAGCCAGGTAAAAAAAACCGGGAGATATAAGGATCTGAAAAGTAAAGGCCTTAGCCACGAGGATATAATGAAAGTTTTTAATACACCTGTTAAAATGGAGATCTTTAACTGGAATGGGACTTCAGAGATTGCAATGACCCCCTATGATTCGGTTACGCATTACTTTAAGTTCCTTCACGCCGGGTTTATAGCCATGGAATCGAAAACGGGGTATGTAAGAGCATGGGTGGGGGGAATAAATCATAAGTATTTTCAGTATGATCATGTTAATTCAAGGAGACAGGCAGGGTCAACGTTTAAACCTGTTGTTTATGCCGCTGCCCTGGAAAAGGGTTATAAACCTTGTGATTATATACCAAACGACTCGGTTGTTTATAAGGATTATAATGACTGGACACCGAGAAATGCCGACAAATCATATGGAGGATATTATTCAATGAACGGAGGACTGGTACATTCAGTTAATACTGTAAGTGTTAACCTGATGATGAATACGGGAATTTCCAATGTAGTAAAGCTGGCAAAAGAAATGGGAATATCGGGTGACCTGCCTGAGGTGCCCTCACTGGCCCTTGGCACGGGTGACATATCACTTCTAGAGCTTGTGAGTGCATATAATGTTTTTAATAACAAGGGCAGGATGGTTAAACCTCTTTACTTGAGAAGAATTGAAGATAAGGATGGGAATGTTTTATATGAAGCGGCATCGCAGGTTTCGGAGAATGAAATTATTTCTCCTGAAAATGCAGAAATAATAGTTAATATGCTGCGGAATGTTGTTAACTATGGCACCGCATCATCATTACGCACCGTCTATGGTTTTGATAATGATATTGCAGGGAAAACAGGAACAACACAGAGGCATAGCGACGGATGGTTCATAGGATTTACACCCGACCTGATAGCAGGGGCCTGGGTGGGAGGTGATAACCCCCTGGTTCGGTTTCGCTCTATGGGATACGGACAGGGTGCATATACAGCTTTGCCGATATGGGCCGGCTTTATGCGTAAGATTTATTCAGATCCTTTGTATAAACTGTCAAAAAATGCAAACTTCGATATTTCCGGGGATATAATTGAGGAATTTAACTGCCCCGACTACAGGGATGAAGAGTATGACTCTATTTGGGAATATATGCAGAAACATGAAAGGAATATTATTGACCTTATTAAGAATATTTTCAGGAAAAAAAACAGGGAAGAGACTAATGGCAATGAGGATTGATGTTTTTGTAGATTTTTGTTATTTTTAATGTCTGACTAATTAATAACTAATATATGGCAACTTATTCGCGGACTGAAGTACTGGTTCAAATGAAGCAGACAGGATTAATACCTGTTTTTTACAATTCCGATATCAGAATTTGCAGGGAGGTAGTGAGGGCATGTTATAATGGAGGAGTAAGAATTTTTGAGTTTACTAACAGGGGTGATTTTGCGCACGAAGTATTTTCAGAGCTTAATAAGTATGTCATAAAGGAACTTCCTGAATTAATAATGGGTGTGGGTTCAATAGTTGATGCGGCTGCTGCTTCCCTTTATATTCAGCTTGGGGCTAACTTTATCGTTTCTCCTGTTTTAAACGGGGATATGGCCAAAGTCTGTAACCGCCGGAAGATACCGTGGTCCCCCGGATGCGGCTCCGTATCTGAAATATCCAGGGCTGAGGAGCTGGGTGCTGATGTTATAAAAATATTTCCGGCCTCACAGGTCGGAGGTCCAAAATTTGTGGCTGCCGTTAAAGGCCCGATGCCATGGACCAATATTATGCCTACGGGTGGGGTAGAACCTGAGGAGGATAATCTTACGGACTGGTTTAAGTCGGGAGCATATTGTGTAGGCATGGGCTCCAGGCTTATTACAAAAGATTTGTTGGCTTCCGGTAATTATAAGAAGCTTGAAGAAAAGGTCAGGGACACCATTGAGCTTATAAAAAGAATAAGATCGCAGCTCTGATTATGAGAGTCCGACTGCCTTGCCGTTTGGCATTACTTTTATCCTTGCTGCAGCAGGAACTTTTGGCAATCCCGGCATGGTCATTATATTTCCGCAGATGATAACAAT
>CAZOLY010000080.1:0-14820 GCA_964580815.1 uncultured Bacteroidales bacterium | reverse complement strand
TGTCAATATTATTAAGTTTAAGATTATTGCTGTCTCTGAGGATGTCAGCTTTTTTCCCGATTAATGTAATGTCTGCAATATTTTCACCGATAATTATATCTGCTGCCTTTAAAACACGATTATCATAACTCTCAGGTAATATGATTCTTTGTTTGTTCTTTTTAGCATTATCTTTAACTTGTTTTATCAAATCCATTGTGTACCAGCAATTTAAAATTAAAATTATTCTCCTTATAAAGTTAATTAAATTAGTTTAAATCTGATTTATTTTTTTCCTATTTTATATAACAAGTAATTAAATATATTAACACCTGCATTATAACGGACAACCTGTGTATTTGAATCCGCAACGAATATGCAGTACCCCTGCAAAGTGTCATCCGTTTTAAAAATAGTTTATAATATCTGATTTAAAAAATTATATAACGATTAGATTTGTAAGATAATTGTTGTTACATATAAAATTCCGTGTCCCTGTGAATGAGATAAAGATGCCAATCCGATGATTAAAGGAAATAATAAGGATATTAATTTTAAGGTGCTGGAGAACAAAATCTCGGGTGACATATTTTTGGATTATTCGACCAGGATTCAATATGCAACTGATGCTTCCATATACAGGGAGATACCACTTGCAGTTGTCAGGCCAAAGACTATGGAAGATATACGGCAGATAATCTTATTCGCCGGGAAGAACAAAATAACTATAATTCCGAGGGCGGCAGGTACTTCTCTGGCAGGCCAGGTCGTTGGCGATGGGATTATAGTGGATATATCAAGGTATTTTACAGACATCCCGGAAGTTAATGAAAAGGACCGGTGGGTGAGAGTCCAGCCCGGGGTTGTCCTGGACGAATTAAACAGTTACCTGGAGAAATACGGATTGTTCTTTGCACCGGAGACTTCTACATCAAACCGTTGTACAATAGGAGGGATGGTCGGTAATAATGCATGCGGAATGCATTCACTCATTTATGGCAGCACCAGGGATCATTTGATCGGACTGAAAGCTATTTTAAGTGATGGCTCTGAAGCGGAGTTCGTGCCACTGACAAAGGAAGAGTTAATTTTAAAAACCAGGGGTGATACTCTTGAGAATAAGATATATAAAGACATTTATAATATATTATCAGACAGCAATAACCGGCTGGAAATAAAGAGAGAATTTCCTGATCCCAATATAAAAAGAAGAAATTCAGGATATGCAATTGATCTGTTACTTGATTCGGCGCCTTTTTCCCCGAACGGGCAGCCTTTCAATTTGTGTAAGCTTTTAGCAGGGTCAGAAGGTACGCTGGCATTTATCACTGAGATCAAGCTTAATCTCGTTCCCTTGTCTTCTCTTAAGAAAGGCTTGCTATGCGTTCATTTTAATGAACTTGAAGAAGCTTTAAATGCAAACGGTATAGCTCTCAGGCATAATCCTGCAGCGATTGAGCTGATGGACAGAACTATTCTTGAGTGTACAAAAGCAAATATTGAGCAGAGCAAAAACAGGTTTTTTCTGAAAGGAGATCCCGGTGCAATACTGATTATTGAAATAACGGGAGACACATATGACGATATTGAAAAGGCATGCAAAGAGCTTGAGTCCGAATTCAGGGCCTCGGGCTGCGGATATCATTTCCCGCTGGTTACAGGTGATGACATTAATAAAGTATGGGATCTGAGAAAGGCGGGACTGGGTTCATTATCTAACCTGCCGGGTGACGCAAAGCCTGTTTCGGTTATGGAAGATGCAGCAGTAAATCCCGGTGTGCTGCCCGATTATATTAATGATTTTAAAAAAATTCTGGCCAGGCATAATCTGGATTGTGTGTTTCATGCCCATATTTCAACGGGAGAGCTACATCTGAGGCCGGTTCTGAACCTGAAAGACAGCGGTGACGTTGAGCTGTTAAGGACTTTATCCGGCGAAGTGGCACACCTGGTTAAAAGATACAACGGTTCGCTGAGCGGCGAGCATGGAGACGGACGTGTAAGGGGTGAGTTTATACCTGTAATTATAGGCGAGAATAATTACCAGTTGCTCCGCCAGATTAAAAAAACTTGGGATCCGGGCAATGTTTTTAATGCAGGTAAGATCACTGACACACCTGTAATGAACACATGCCTGCGGTATGAACCCGGGCAGGTAACACGTGAAATAGATACGTATTTTGATTTTTCAGATACCCGCGGTATACTGAGGATGGTTGAGAAATGCAACGGGTCGGCAGATTGCAGAAAGTCGGAACAGGCAGGAGGAGTGATGTGTCCCAGCTTTATGGCAACAAGGAATGAAAATGCAACAACGAGGGCGAGGGCTAACATATTGCGTGAGTTCCTGACCCGTTCATCAGGGAAAAATCCCTTTGATCATAAGGAAATTCATGATATTCTTGACTTATGCCTGTCCTGTAAAGGATGCAAATCGGAATGTCCTTCAAATGTAGATATGGCAAAGCTTAAAGCTGAGTTTCTGCAGCATTGGTACAGGTCTAATGGTATACCTTTGCGCACCCGGTTAATTGCAAATATTTCGGCAATAAACAAGTTGGGCTCTATGGTTCCCGGTATATATAACGGTATTATCTCAATCAGGCCATTATCATTGATAATCAAAAAAATACTGGGTTTTGCAGCAGAAAGAAACATCCCGAAAATTTATAAGACTACTTTGCGAAGCTGGTCAGAAAATAACCTGCCTGATATTAATCGCAAATTAAAAAAAGCAGTCTCCGAAGTGGTTTTGTTTATCGATGAGTTTACTGATTACACCGATGTTGAAATTGGCATTGTTGCCATAAAGCTCTTGAACGGACTTGGATACAGGGTTAGTACAATCAGGCATGAACAAAGCGGGCGGACATATATTACCAAGGGCTTCTTGAAAAAGGCAAAAGCCCTGGCAAATAAGAATGTCAGAATATTTAAAGATATTATTAATGAAAGGAATCCTTTAGTGGGTATTGAACCTTCATCAATATTATCATTCAGGGATGAGTATCCCGGGCTTGTTGATAAGGAGCTCAGACATGCTTCGAGAATACTGGCACAAAATGTACTTACCATAGATGAATTTATTTCCAGGGAGTTCAAGGCCGGGAACATTAGCAGTGAACTGTTTTCCGGATCACCGGCAAGGATAAAGCTGCACGGGCATTGCCACCAGAAATCCATAGCATCAACGGAAGCATCAAAGGTAATGTTGTCTATTCCTTATAATTATACTGTGGAGGAGATAAAATCAGGTTGTTGCGGGATGGCAGGTTCTTTCGGGTATGAAAAGGAACACTACGACCTGTCTATGAAAATAGGAGAGATGGTTCTTTTCCCTGAAATAAGAAGATCACCGGGTAATGTTATTATTTCAGCCCCCGGAACAAGTTGCAGGCAACAGATATTTGACGGAACAGGAGTAAAAGCGCTGCATCCCGTGGAAGTATTATATGAAGCATTAAAGAAATGATTGTTTAATTATTAATAGTAATAAATATATTTATGAAAAGTAAAGTTAATGATGCCGAAGCATGTTTTGAGGATGGATTTAACTGCTGTCAGGCACTATTTTCAACTTATGGTATAGATATGGGCATGCAGGAGGAGCAAGCCCTTAAAATTGCCTCCGGCTTTGGTGCGGGTATAGCATATATGGGTGATATTTGCGGAGCGGTCACAGGCGCCTTTATGGTAATCGGACTAAAATATGGCAGAAGTAAGGTCGAAGATACAGCCGCCAGGGATAAGACCTATAAGCTGATAAATGAATTCGTCAGAATATTTAAGGAGAAAAACGGTTCTATAAAATGCAATGAATTGCTTGATACCGATGTAAGTACGCAGGAAGGGCTGAAAAAGGCGCATACGGAAAATAAATTCTCAACAGTATGCCCAAAAGCGGTGAGGGATGCGGCAGCTATAGTTGGACAGTTATTAAAAATGTGATCTGTTGCTATACTTTAAGTTTTTCCCCTTCGGACCTGGCTATAATTCCGGCACCGCAACTGTCGCTCCACACATTTACCGAGGTACGGAACATATCCAGTAACCTGTCGACCGCAAGTATCAATCCGACACCCTGGAGGGGCAGGTTCACGGCTGTCAGGCATATTGTTATCATTACCAGTCCGGCCATGGGAATAGCAGCAGCGCCTATTGACGCCAGGAGGGCAGTTATGACTATTATTATTTGATCTGTCAGGGTCAGCGCATGGCCATATGCCTGGGCAATAAAAATAACGGCAACACATTCATAAAGGGCAGTACCATCCATATTTATTGTAGCACCCAGGGGGAGGGTAAAACTGCTTATCTTTTTTGATACTCCCGAGTTGTTTTCAACAGCATTCATTGTCAGGGGGAGTGTAGCACCGGACGATGAGGTGGAAAAGGCCGTTAAAAGTGCGGCAGACATGTTTTTAAAGTGTTTAAAAGGATTTATTCTGCCAACAACTTTCAATAAAAGAGGCAATATTATAAATGCATGGATGGCTAATCCCACAATTACTGTGATCATGTAAAATCCCATCCTTGACATAAGATTTACCAGGTTATCCTGATCGGCAATTTCTTTTGCAACAATCCCGAAAATTCCAAGGGGTGTAAATCTTATAACAAACAATGTGATTTTCATCATTGCTTCATAGAACGCACTGAACAAATCAGTCAGCACCTGCCTGGGTTTGCCCGGTATCATGGTAATAAAGTAGCCAAAAAGGATGGCAAAAAATATTATTGGAAGTATTTCACCGCGGGCCAGTGATTGAAATATATTATCGGGCACAATTTGAATTATTGTATCCTTCAGCGCGGGTGCGCCTTCAGCCAGACCCTCCACATCCCCGGCCATGGTAATATCGGCTCCAATACCCGGTTTAAAAAGGTTTACCAGCAATAAACCGATAATGATTGCAATGATACTGGTTGATAAATAATATATTACGGTTTTTATGCCGATCCGCCCCAGGCCCGAGCTTCCGCCGATATTAGTAATACTGGAAATTATCGAGCTGAGTATTAAGGGAATAATTAACATTTTGAGTGCTCTCAGGAACAAGTCACCCAGCCAGCTTATATAGTTCACAGCATCATTTTTATATGCAGCTTTGATAATGGCAGTGCGGTATTCCTGTAATTGTGATTCACTAATATTTGCTTCCAGTGCTTCAAATAAGTCATGTTTTGTATTGTATATGTTATTTTCGATATTTTTTAGTCCTGTTATAATATCAGGATTACCTGTTTCATGTTCCAGCTTATAAATTGAACCTGATGTTATCTGGTACTTTGTTGAAAATATTATGCCATAAATGACAGCTAATACCAGTGCTATAAGAATTTGCCAGTGAAGAGCGAACTTTTTCATAAAACTTTCATTCATTGATAACCAAATATAATATATGACATAAAATAATCCGCATCATAAGCGGATTTAATTTGTTAATGCAATTTGAATAGCTGTCCGTAATTAAACAGTAATTATTACTATCGATAATATTATGATGCTCCGGAAAAGGGGAGAATAAGATATTTGCCTGCCATGGATACAGTATCAATGATATATTCAATTCTGGATAGGTTAAAATATGAAATATTTCAATAAATAGTTGAAATACCAGGGAACAGGAAAGAAGTTTATTCCCTGGCTCTTTTGTTAATGTCACAATTTTAGGAGCAGTTTCCTAATTCCAAACGAGTTTTTTACAACATAATATAAAAATAATATTGTTATTAGTAAATATTTCACATATATAAACAAAAAACCTTTATATTAATTGCAATAAAAACAGAAATATATATTACATATGTCAATATTTACATATGTCAATTCACAAAATAACATAAATCTTAAAATTGTATTAATTAACCAAATATCAGATGTTTATCAAATTTATATGAAGTTTTACTTAAATTTATATATATTTTTAAGCAAAATGAAGCAAAAATAAAGTCTAAATCAATTATTATATTCTTATTAACCAGTATATTAAACATTTTATATGAAGTATTACACCAAGTGTATCACTATATTTACCGTCATTCAAGAGATTACGTTATTAAAGTAATAATATATGCATAATTAAAAAGGGTTTAAAAAGACTATAAATACTGCATTTAGTGAGAAAAATAAAAATCATTGGTTGGTTTATAAAAATAGAGTAAAATCGAAGTAATATTAATTGAAACTATATTAAGATAATCTATAAAAGATTACACATGTAAACAATAAAATTATCAATAAGTTTACATATGTTATTGCTATTTACTTTACATTTGTTTAAATTTGTTAAAAAAAAGTAGAAATGAAAGAAAGAATACTAAAAATACTTGACAATGAAAGATTGACTGCCACAAAGTTCGCTGACAGGATAGGAGTGCAGAGATCAAGTATATCACATATTATAAGCGGAAGAAACAAGCCGAGTTATGATTTCATATTAAAAACAATCAGCAGTTTTCCGGATATTAATGCTGAATGGTTAATAAATGGCAGTGGTAGCATATATAAAGACAAAAAAAATGCAGAAGGAGAAAAAAAAGGAGAACCTGAATTATTTAAGAATGGTGAAAAAAAAGAAATGCCTGGAACTGGTAAAACCTTTATTAACACTGGAGGGAGCATGGCTGCAAAGGATGAAAAAGTAACAGAGGAATTCAAAGTAAAAGATAAGGTTACAAATGTAACAATGATTGAGAAAGTCCTCGTATTATTTTCAAATGGTACATTTAAAGAATATTACAAACTGGATTAATTAAGTAAAAAAAACTTGGCTATCTTTACCAAAAACTGCTGAATGTATAAATACCTCATCAGACCCTTGTTATTTCTTATACCTCCTGAGACCATCCACAACATTATAAGTGTTTTTTTAAGGATAATATTAAAAATACCCGGATTTAAAGAGTTATTGCGTTGTATATTAACTGTAAGAAATCAAAAATTGCATAGAAATTTTGCTGGAATGGAGTTTGGTAATCCGGTCGGTATGGCAGCAGGATTTGACAAGGATGGAAAGTTATATAATGAATTATATTGTTTCGGATTTTCTTTTATTGAAGTGGGAACAATAACTCCTGAACCGCAATCAGGAAATAAAAGGCCGCGATCATTCAGGCTTGTAAAGGATAGGGCGTTAATTAACAGGATGGGCTTTAACAATGAGGGTGTTGAGTCGGTGGCAAGGAGACTAAAAAGAAGAAGGAGTGGCTTTATTATTGGGGGAAACATTGGCAAAAACAGCACAACAGCCAATGAGGATGCGGTTAATGATTATGAGACCTGTTTTAAGGGGCTGTACGGGCATGTTGATTATTTCGTGGTTAATGTCAGCTGTCCGAATATAAATAATCTCACAGAGCTCCAGGATGCTTCCTCGCTTGAAGAAATTCTGGGAAGATTAATGAAGATCAGGAAAGAAAAGGAATTTTACAAGCCGGTATTATTGAAGATTTCTCCTGATTTGGATTACAAAAAACTGGATGAGATAATTGGCATTTGTGAAAAGACAGGTGTTGATGGTATTGTAGCTACAAACACAACGATTGCAAGAGAGGGGCTGGAAACCGGGGGGGAGAGGATTGAAAAAATAGGGAACGGGGGTCTCAGCGGCAAACCTCTCGGAGACCGGTCAACAGAGATAATAAGATATATAAGTAAAAAGACAAACGGGACTATGCCTGTAATTGGTGTTGGTGGGATAATGTCTCCCGGTGATGCTATTGAAAAGTTAGAAGCAGGGGCAAAGCTGGTGCAGTTGTATACGGGGTTTATTTATGAAGGCCCGTCCCTGGTAAAAAGAATAAATAAGGCTATTCTAAAGCATTTCAGTTCCTGATATTCACAAGTGATTTTTATACCTGTATTATTTGGAATTATTTATCCAGTTCTTTTGCCGCAACGACTTTATTAACTACTTTCATAGTTATTTCCTCTTTCTTCTTGTTGAATCCGACGGCTATAACGTCACCTTCCTTGAGGTTTGACTTAATGATAACTTCTGCCATAGGATCCTCGAGGTACTTTTGAATAGCACGTTTCAGGGGGCGTGCGCCAAACTGGATATCATAACCTTTTTCAGCGATGAATTCTTTTGCTATCGTGGAAAGTTTTATTTCATAGCCAAGGGTGAATATTCTTTCAAATAACCCTTTCAGCTCAATATCTATTATTTGGAATATATCTTCTTTTGTCAGGGCATTAAATACCACGACATCATCAAGCCTGTTCAGGAATTCAGGTGCAAAATGCTTTTTAAGTGCATTTTGAATTACGCCTTTGGCATATTCATTAATTTCCTGCTGTTTTGCCTGCGTGGTAAATCCGACTCCCTGTCCGAAGTCTTTTAACTGCCGTGTTCCTATATTGGATGTCATTATAATGATCGTATTCCTGAAATCAACCCTTCTGCCCAGGCTGTCCGTCAGCTGTCCCTCATCGAGTACCTGCAGCAGGATATGGAATACATCGGGATGTGCCTTTTCAAGTTCATCAAACAATACAACAGAGTAAGGTTTTCTTCTTACTTTTTCTGTCAGCTGTCCGCCTTCTTCATAACCAATATATCCGGGGGGAGCACCCACCAGTCTCGATACAGTGAATTTCTCCATGTACTCGCTCATATCGAGCCTTATCAGGTTGTCTGTAGAATCAAAAAGATACTGGGCAAGTACTTTGGCAAGCTGCGTTTTTCCAACTCCCGTAGGTCCGAGGAATATGAATGTACCTATAGGCTTATTGGGATCTTTTAGTCCGGCCCGGTTTCTCTGGATTGATTTGACAACTTTGTTTATGGCCTCTTCCTGTCCGATTACCCTTCCTCTAAGTTCGGAACTCATCTTCAGCAGCCTTTCACCTTCGGCCTGTGCAATCCGTTGCACAGGTACGCCCGTCATCATGGCCACAACTTCAGCTACCCTTTCTTCATCAACAATCTCCCTGTTTCTTGAAAGTTCCTTTTCCCAGCGTTGCTTCTCTTCTTCAAGCAAATCCATATATTCTTTTTCCTTATCCCTGAAGCTTGCAGCTTTCTCAAAATTCTGGTTTTTAACGGCTTTTATCTTCTCCTTTTTAGTTTCTTCAAAATTATGCTCCAGTTCAAGAATTTTCTGGGGAACAACAATATTAGATATATGCACTCTTGATCCTGATTCATCCAGGGCATCAATAGCTTTATCCGGAAGGTGCCTGTCTGTTATATACCTGTTAGTCAGTTTGACGCAGGCGTCTATGGCTTCAGGAGTATAAATAACATTATGGTGGTCCTCATATCTCTCCTTAATATTATTTAATATTTCAATTGTCTCTTCAGGTGTAGTGGGATTTATCATTACTTTCTGAAATCTGCGG
Organism: uncultured Bacteroidales bacterium; assembly: GCA_964580815.1. Taxonomy (GTDB): domain Bacteria; phylum Bacteroidota; class Bacteroidia; order Bacteroidales; family UBA10428. The sequence goes on along the minus strand of CAZOLY010000080.1, from coordinate 5,492 downwards.
TCCAGGGCACCGTCTTTTTCAATATGCTGCCTGTATTCATCAAGTGTTGTTGATCCTATGCACTGGATATCACCTCTTGCCAGTGCAGGCTTCAGCATATTTGCCGCATCAAGCGATCCTGTTGCGCCTCCTGCGCCGACAATAGTATGAATTTCATCGATAAAAAGAATTATCTCGGATGTTTTTGACAATTCATTCAGAATAGCTTTCATACGTTCTTCAAATTGTCCCCTGTATTTTGTGCCGGCGACAATGGAAGCGAGGTCAAGGGTTACCACGCGCTTACCGAAAAGGACCCTTGATACTTTACGCTGAACAATACGCATTGCCAGGCCTTCAGCTATAGCTGATTTTCCGACTCCCGGTTCACCGATTAAAATAGGATTATTTTTTTTGCGCCTGCTGAGGATCTGGGCTATTCTCTCAATTTCCCTCTCTCTGCCTATAATAGGATCAAGGCGGTCTTCCTCGGCTGCTTTTGTAAGGTCTATTCCGAAATTATCAAGGACAGGTGTATCGGAACTGGATTTTGATGATTGCTCGGATCCGCCGCCCTTGCCTGATCCAAAGGTGCCGCCCGTATCATCTTCTTCATGGGGAAATTCCGCACTTATCTCTTCCGATTCGGTATTCTCTTCCCTTTCCTTAAGAATTTCTTTTCTTACCTTTTCATAGCTTATGTTATGTTCGTATAAAACTCTTGAGATGATGCTGTCTTCGTCTTTAATAATGGCCAGTAATAAATGCCCGGTATCAATTGTGGTATTCTTCAATGATTTGGCTTCGAGATAAACCAGCTTTAATACGCGCTCAGAAGATTTCAGCAGCGGTATATTATCTGTTTCCGTCACTTTAACGGGACCGGCAGAAGCCAGTGTGGCTTCAATGTCTTTTCTTAATTCATAAAGGTTTACTCTCAGAGAAATCAGTACGTTAATAGCGACACCTTCACCTTCGCGAAGTATGCCCAAAAAAAGATGTTCAGGACCAATTTCTTTATTCCCCAGTCTTATTGCTTCTTCCTTGCTATAGGTCAGCACATCCTTGATTCTCTGTGAAAATTTAGCATCCATAAATTAAAATTTTACATTCACAAATGGTATAATCAGTAGCATCCATATCATTACAAATATACTAATAAAAATAACCATTTATAAACATATTTGTGTTAATAATTATAACAGTCATCTAATCGTAAAATTATAATAAATACCTACTTTAGCGTTCAGAATATACTTAAATTTACTACAATTTTTTAACAACCAGGAATTATTGCTACCAAAGATATGGCTGAAGGAGAGAAGATAATTAAAGTCAATATCGAGGAGGAAATGAAGTCGGCCTACATAGATTATTCTATGTCGGTTATCGTTTCACGTGCTTTGCCTGATGTGAGAGACGGCTTAAAACCGGTTCACCGGAGGGTGCTATATGGTATGTTTGAACTTGGTCTTTATTCGAACAGGCCTTATAAAAAGTCCGCAAGGATAGTGGGAGAGGTGCTGGGCAAGTATCATCCGCATGGTGACACGTCGGTATATGATGCCATGGTGAGGATGGCACAATCCTGGTCATTGAGATACCCTCTCATAGACGGACAGGGTAACTTCGGTTCCATGGATAATGACAGTCCGGCTGCTATGCGGTATACTGAAGCCAGGTTGCAGAAAATTGCCGAGGAGACCCTGGCAGATATAAACAAGAATACGGTTGACTTCCAGCTTAATTTTGACGATTCACTCCAGGAACCTACAATATTGCCAACAAGGATTCCTAATCTGCTTATAAACGGAGCATCAGGAATTGCGGTTGGAATGGCTACAAATATACCGCCTCACAATCTGTCTGAGGTGTGCAATGCCATAGTTGCCTATATAGACAATAATGATATTTCGACTGCTGAGTTAATGCAGCATATCAAGGCGCCCGACTTTCCTACAGGCGGAATCATTTATGGTTACCAGGGAGTTATTGATGCTTTTGAGACAGGTAAAGGCAGAATTGTACTGAGAGCGAAGACTGAAATTGAAATCACAGGTAGCGGCAGGGAAAAAATAATTGTATCGGAGATACCATATATGGTTAACAAGGCCGAAATGATATCAAAAACTGCCGAATTGATTAATGATAAGAAAATTAGTGGGGTATCTTATATAAATGATGAATCAGACAGAAAAGGAACAAGAATTGTTATTATCCTTAAAAAGGATGCGCAATCATCCATTGTTTTAAACAAGCTTTATAAATACACCCAGTTACAGACTGCCTTTAATGTTAACAATATAGCCCTTGTAAGGGGACGTCCAAGATTATTGTCATTACAGCAGACAATAAAATACTTTGTGAATCACAGGCATGATGTAGTAGTAAGACGAACAAAGTATGATCTGGAGCAGTCTGAGAAGAGGGCACACATACTTGACGGACTGTTAATTGCACTTGATAATATAGATGCGGTAATTGCATTGATAAAAGCGTCAGCTACTCCCGATGATGCAAAGGAAGGGCTGATGAAGAGTTTCAAATTGACTGAAATTCAAGCTAAAGCAATACTTGAAATGAGGCTGCAGAGACTCACTGGTTTAGAGAGAGATAAGGTAAGGCAGGAACATGCGGAACTTATAGAATTAATTGGCAGGTTAAAGGAAATTCTCGACAGCGAGGAGCTGAGGATGAATATAATAAAGGAAGAACTTAATGAGATAAGGGATAAGTTTGGGGATAAGAGAAGGACAGAGATAGTACACAGCGTTGAAGAGTTTAATCCTGAGGATTTCTATTCGGATGATGATATGATTATCACGATATCCCACCTGGGCTATATAAAAAGAACACCGCTTACTGAATTCAGGACCCAGCAAAGGGGAGGAATAGGATCTAAAGGGAGCGAGACCAGGGAGGAAGATTTCCTTGAGCATATGTTCCATGCAACCATGCATAATACTTTATTGCTTTTCACTGAAAAGGGCAAATGTTACTGGCTAAAAGTATACGCCATACCTGAAGGAGCAAAGACTTCAAAGGGAAGGGCGATACAGAATGTATTAAATATTACGTCTGATGATAAGGTAAGGGCATTTATTAATGTTAAAAGTCTTACTGACACGAATTACCTGGAAAGCAATTATATAATTATGTGTACCAAGCAGGGAACCATAAAAAAGACATCGCTTGAAGCATATTCGCGGCCGCGGCAGAGCGGCATTAATGCTATTAATGTCAGGGAAGGGGACAACCTTATCCAGGCAAAATTAACAAACGGAACCAATGAGATACTCCTGGCCATTAAATCAGGGAAGGCCATCAGGTTCAATGAAAGTACCGTAAGGCCCATGGGCAGGAACGCTTCAGGAGTCAGGGGAATAAAGCTGTCAGGTAATCCCGGTGATGAAGTCGTTGGTATGGTTTGTGTGCAGGATATATCTGAAACAACCATACTTGTTGTTTCGGAAAAGGGATTTGGTAAAAGGACGCATGTTGAGGATTACAGGATAACAAACAGGGGAGGGAAAGGAGTAAAAACCATCAATATCACTGAAAAAACAGGCAGGCTTATTGCCATTAAAGGTGTTACTGATAATGATGACCTTATGATAATCAACAGGTCGGGCATTACAATCAGGCTTGCTGTGGAGAGTATAAGTGTCATGGGAAGGGCCACCCAGGGTGTAAAACTGATAAATCTCAGAAACGGGGATTCCATTGCTGCGGTTACCAGTGTTATTTATTCAGATACGAATGATACAGCTGAATCGAAATAGAGATATTTATATCCTGCATTAAACAGGTGCTGTAAAAGCTTTTTTTTTGACTTATTTGGCAAAATATTTGAACTAATACATATAAACTTTATATTTGCGGAAAGTAAATTCAAAATTAATTAAATATGAAGCGTAAAAGTTTTTCCTTTATACTGTTTACAATAGTTACAGCCGGTTATTTGGCAGCACAAACAGTTGATATGCAGCCCCTTATAAATTATACTGCTCTTGAGAATAAGCTGAAAAAGAGTAATTCTGCAATAGAAGATCCAAAAAAGAATGTTAAGGTCAAAACATGGATGGAAAGAGGTGAGTTATTGATGGAGATTTATGCTATAAATCTTCAATATTTAAGGAAAGGTATGAATATTAATGAAGCAAAACTGTTTTTCCAGGAACCGGAGGAGATTAAGAAAATCCAGGAAGGAGATGTATTGACGGAGGAATATGTTTATGAAAGAATTACACTGGTATTTAAAAATGGTATTCTTGAAGACTGGACGGAAACGAATAAGATATATGAAAATCCTCTTCCTGAGGCTAAAAAGGCTTTCGAGAAGGCCATAGAGCTGGATACTGAAGGTGATGAAAAAGAGGACCTGCTTGCGGATCTTAACAGGCTTAAATTACAGTTTGAGAGTGAGGCGGTATATTGCTATACCAGGAATGATTATCAGGGTGCTTTCGATAATTTCAAACAGATACTTGATATAAACAAACTGGATATTATGGGGGGAGTGGTGGATACTGTAATTTACTATAATTCTGCAAGGGTAGCCAAGGAGCTGGGAAATAATGAAGAAGCCATAAGACTTTTTGAGATAGCCAGGGGCTATAATTATAAAAATCCGTTCCTGTATGTATTCCTCAATAACTGTTATACTGCTGTTGGTGATACGGCATCCGGACTGGTAGTGTTAAAAGATGGATTTAAGAAACATCCTGATAATCAGAACATTCTAATTGAACTGATTAATTACTATCTGTTGAAGGGACTTACTGATGAAGCTCTTGATTATCTGGCAATAGCAAAGGAAGATGATCCGGAAAACATATCATTTTATTTTGCTGAAGGAACGTTATATGACAGGATGAGCAGGTTTGAAGATGCAAAAAGGTCTTATGAATATTGTCTTGAGTTAGACAGTAACTATTTCAATGCTTATTATAACCTGGGTGTATTGTATTACAACAATGCTGTAAAGTTATACGAGGAGGCAAACACGATAAACGATATTAGAGAATATGAACAGGCCAAATCTTTTGCCGATGATGAGATAGCCAAAGCCTTACCTTATATTGAAAAAGCGCATGAGATTGATCCTGAAGATATTGAGACAATGCGCACTTTAAAGACATTGTATTACAGGGTGAAATTAGATGACAAGTACGAAGAAATAGTAAAAGCGCTGGAGGAAAGAGGAGAAGTGGACGAGAAAGAATTGGACAAGTAAAAGAATAATTAAACATGTAAAAAGGGGAGGCATCAAATTACTTCCCCTTTATATTTATTTTTCCTATTTAACATAATATTAATTATAGGACAAACATAAGAAAAATTGCGTATAGGCCTTTTAGGCCTATTTAGCATAAAATCAGATATAGAGACTGAGGCATTAGCCGAAGTCCTATATCGGCAACGATTTTATGTTAAAGCAATTTTTCGTGTTAACATAATTGTTTCTTTCAAAAAATATCTTCCCTAAAATGTTTTCCCTATAATGATATTAT
>CAZOLY010000079.1:0-14895 GCA_964580815.1 uncultured Bacteroidales bacterium | reverse complement strand
AGGTTTAATATTTCCGGTTCTTTGTAAACAATCATATTATCTGGCTGTTCCAAACCTTCGCCCTCCGAAGCTTTAGCGCAGGAGGGCGAAGATATAGCGAAGGTATACAACTCAGCAGAAGAATTTGGTGCAGGTGGATAGCCCTGCCATAAAAAAAATGAACCGAAATGTGTTTTATAGAAAATTATTTTCTTTATGTTAAGAAAATTTATATCTCTTTAGATCGGATATTCAATTTTTTACTAACTTAACATATATTTTAAATTAATGCGGAATAAATGTTTAACTAAAAATTAATTAATATGAAAAAAGCACATGTAATTATCGGATTATTATTTTTTGCAATGCTCACTCTATTCATTGGGTGCACCGAAGAAAATGCTGTCGGTCCGTCACTCTCAATTTTCGGGGGTGAGTTTATTGACGCTGATGCAACAGTAGCACCGGGTGCTGTTCTGGCGTTCTCATGGCATGCAGAGAAAGGTGACGCAAAGCTTGAATCAATGACCATAACAAGGGATGGCGTTGCGTTGGCATTGTGGAACGCAAAAGAAATTCCCAACAGTGAGAATGAAAACTATACCGACACAGCATTACTGGAAGCACCTCTGAATGAAGGCGCATATACTTACGAACTCATAGTGACTGACAAGGATGCAATGACTGCAAGCAAGTCAGTTATTATTACTGTTGAAGCCCAGGCAACAGGCGGTCCGATTATTACTTATACTGCCGTTCTTATGGGGGCACAATCAAATGCTGGTATAGGCAGTTTTCTTGACGCCGAAACGGGTACAGTTTATTTAATTGGTCCGGCTACGTCAAATCAGGCATTAATAGATGTTGTCTATTATTATGGCTCGCAGAACCTTGCTACATTAACCGCTCCTGATGATCCTACTGTCGGGGGAGGTTCCGGTAATCTAGCACTTTGTGAAAGCTGGACAATCAAGAATGCTACGAGATTTGGAACGACGTCAGTTACTTCCACAGAGTTCGATAATATAACTGACGATATTCAAATATTGGCTCAAACCGGAATAAGTAATTCTAAAAAAACTCAACTGGCAGTGGGTAATGTTTTATCTTTTATGACTGTTGGTGGTAAAAAAGGATTAATAAAAGTAAGTGCAATCACTACTGGAAGTACAGGTACAATAACTATTGATGTTAAGATACAGGAATAAAATATCTTTAATAATATACAAAGCCGCTTCGATCCCGTAGCGGCTTTTTTATTATTCTGCTTTAGATCCGGCGAAGGTTTATATCATAAAATATTTAAATAAACTTGCAAATATTTAAAATAATTACGTAATTTACGTTACGTAATAAACGTAATGCAAAGTATGAAAAGAAATCCTTTTGTAATCAGCGGGTATTTATCTCCTGAATACTTCTGCGACAGGGAAGCAGAGATGCAAACCCTGAAAAAGGCACTGGAGAACCAGAGAAATATTACTCTCTTTTCTTTGCGGAGAATGGGAAAAACAGACCTTATAAAGCATTTTTTTTATAACATTCGCAAGAGAAAAGACATCCATACAGTGTATGTTGATATTATGCCTTCTACAAACCTTACCGAATTTTCAATGGTATTCAGTAAGGCTGTATTATCTGCAATGGCGCGAAACGAAAGCACTATAAAAAGAATGTTAAAGCTTTTTTCAGCCCTCAGGCCCGTGATCTCATATAATGAACTTACCGGTAAACCTGAAATAAGTATAGATATTAAAAATATCGGGACCGAGTATTCACTGGAGAGAATATTTCATTTCATTGAACACAATAAACTATTCTTTTTAATTGCCATTGATGAGTTTCAGCAAATTGCAAAATATGCAGAGAAAAATTGCGAGGAAATCCTGAGATCACATATTCAGAGGCTGAACAATACATGTTTTATATTTGCAGGAAGCCGCAGGCACATATTATCCGATATGTTTAATTCACCGGGACGTGCTTTTTATAAAAGCTCATCAGTTATGGAGATCGATAGTATACCGGCAGATGAATATTCCGGTTTTATTAACAGGCATTTTGACAATTCCGGTAAAAGTATTTCCCATGAAGCACTGGAGGAAGTTATTGCTGTTACGCATCTGCATACATTCTATACCCAGTATTTATGTAACCGGTTGTACGGGAAATCGGCAAAAAAAATTGAAATTAAACATGTTCACGAAACCCTGAATGAAATTATATCAGAGTACGATTCTGTATTTATTAATTTCTTTAATATACTCACAAAATTCCAGGTAAAACTTCTGCGTGCCATTGCATATGAAAAATGGGCAGAAAACATTACCTCCGGGGCATTTATAAACACTTACGGACTGGGTGCGGCCAGCTCTGTTTTAACTGCGGCAGAAAGCCTTCTGGATAAAGAGTTGATTATTAAAGTCAACAACAGGTATAGGGTAAATGATATCTTTTTTGCCTGCTGGTTAACGCGGGGAGGATTTTAAAGTGTTTATAAATAATGGCGAGACACTGCATGAAGTAATTGCTAATAATATAAAAAATCATAAATGACTGAACTATGGCAAAACGTTATAAAAAATTACACACAGCAGCGCTGTCTTTGTTAGCTGTTGTTTTATGCCTGCACAGTTGTACGGGCCACAAAGCTGCCAGGGATGAAACTTACGACCTCTGGCTTAAATATAAAAAGGTGGACAATCCTGCCCTTCTTGAAGAATACAGGCAGCTAATATCATTTGTCTCTATACCGGGAGATTCAAAGACAATGGAAGTTATCCGCAAGGAGTTAAAGAAGGGGCTGTCCGGACTGCTGCGGCGAAGAATAAAGGAAACAGATTCAATCGCAGGTGACGGCACCCTGATAATAGGAACCCCGGAAACCTCAGCTATAATTAAAAAACTTAATATCTCCCCTGAACTCGATACACTTGGGTGGGAAGGCTTTCTTATAAGGGCGGTGAAAATAAACGGAAAAAAAACACTTATAATAGCTGCCGACAGGGAGCCCGGACTCATTTACGGAACCTTTCACCTGTTAAGGCTCATGCAGACACAAAGGAGCCTCGAAGATATTAAAATAGCAGTAAAGCCGCGCATACAGAACCGCCTGCTGAATCACTGGGATAACCTTGACGGGACTGTCGAAAGGGGCTATGCAGGCAGGTCATTATGGAAATGGGAGGAGCTGCCTGACAAGATTGATCCGCGGTACAGGGATTATGCCCGTGCCTGTGCTTCCATAGGCATTAACGGTACGGTCATCAACAACGTCAATGCCAGTCCGGATATCCTCAAAAGGGAATACCTTAAAAAAGCCCGGGCCCTGGCCGATGTTTTCAGGCCTTACGGGATAAAGGTGTATCTTTCGATAAATTTTTCCTCACCCTTGAAGCCGGATTCTGCAATGAAAGGGAGTAGGGGAGGCATAGGAAACCTCGACACCGCCGACCCCCTCGATCCGCAGGTCAGGGAATGGTGGGAGGAGAAGGTTGGTGAGATCTATGGGTGTATTCCCGACTTTGGGGGATTCCTGGTGAAGGCAAACTCCGAAGGTATGCCCGGCCCCCAGGATTACGGGAGGACACATGCCGACGGTGCCAACATGCTGGCCGAAGCTCTTAGTGCTTATAACGGCATAGTAATGTGGAGGGCCTTTGTTTATGAGCCTGATGTTGATCCCGACCGCGCAAAGCGCTCATACAAAGAGTTTGTTCCTCTCGACGGGAAGTTTGCTCCCAATGTGCTTGTCCAGGCCAAGAACGGTCCCGTAGACTTCCAGCCGCGTGAGCCTGTGCAGCCGCTGTTCAGTGCCATGCCTTTCACTCCGCTCATGCTGGAGCTGCAGATCGCACAGGAGTACCTGGGCCATTCCAAACATCTTGTTTACCTGGCGCCAATGTGGAAAGAATACCTTGAATTCGATACCTATGCCATGGGTAAGGGCTCGGAGCTGGCAAAGATCATCGACGGCACATTTTACAATTACCATTTAACAGGGATTGCAGGGGTGGCAAATACGGGGGATGATCCGAACTGGTGCGGACATTTCTTTGCCCAGGCTAACTGGTATGCTTTCGGGCGCCTGGCATGGGACCATACTCTCACCGCCGCAAGTATTGCAGATGAGTGGATAAGGATGTCTCTGAGCAATGATGACGAAGTAGTGGATACCATAAAATCAATGATGATGGGCTCATGGGAAGCATGTGTAAATTACATGACACCCCTGGGATTACACCATATCATGCAGGAGGGATTTCATTACGGACCCCAGCCTGGTCATGACAAGGGGCGGCCGGACTGGACATCGGTGTATTACCACAGGGCAGACAGTGACGGACTGGGATTTGACAGGAGCTCTTCGGGAAGCAATGCCACAAGCCAGTACTTCTCACCTTTAAGGGAGCAGTTTGATAATATAAATACATGCCCCGAAAAATACCTGTTATGGTTTCACCATGTTAACTGGGATCACAGGCTGCAATCAGGAAATACATTGTGGGAAGAGCTTTGCCACAGGTATTGCAAAGGAGTCAACTATGTAAGTGATATGATAGTCAGGTGGGATGCCCTTGAAGGAAAAATTGACAATGATATTTATATGCATGTTAAGGACAAACTGCAGGTCCAGTTAAAAGATGCTGCAGTGTGGAGGGACACCTGCCTTCAGTATTTCAGGAAGTTCAGCGGGAAGGAAATCCCGGTATCCCAACAAAATTGAAAATGGTTTAATTACTTGTTTATTATTGTCTGAAAAAATTATTATTTTTATTAAATTGATAAAAAATAAGATTTATGAATAATAATGAGGATCTTAAAAAACCTGGCGGCAAAATCAAGCTGCTGTTAAAAAAACTTGATCCCGGAAAGTTCAGCATAAAAAATAAAATCCAGTTACTGATATTTGCTTTGGTATTCGGCACTCTTTTGCTGGTAAGCGTATTCGGACTGATTTACCATAGAAGCATAGTATATAGAAAGTCGATAGATGAACTTACAGCAGTGCAGGATTCCAAAAAACACCATATAGAGTTATGTTTTGCACAGATAAGGAACCAGGTACAGTTATTGTCAGATAATGAAGTGGTTAAAGATGCATTACAGGAGTTTAAGGAAGCTTTTAATACCATTGAAGAAGATAATTATTATACTTCATCTGCAGGCAGCCTTGAAGATGTTTCAACACTGCTTGCCGACTGTTATAAAACAGAGTACATTGAAAAAATCAACAGTAAGCTGGATGCCGACCTTGATGCGGCAAATTTTATTCCGGATAATAATAATTCAAAGATCCTTCAATATCTTTATATAGCTGATAATGCCAGGGCGGCCAGCGCCAGGCACCAGTTAATCAGGGCTGAGGATGGCAGTGTTTACAGTGATGTTCATGCAAAATACCATTCTTTTTTCAGAGAGTGGGCTGCTAAATTCAATTATTCGGATATATACCTTGCTGATAGTAAAACCGGCAATATTATATACTCGGTTAAAAAGAAATTTGATTTTGCCACAAACCTGGTAACCGGACCATATAGTAGCAGCAGCCTTTCCAAAGCCTATAAAGCAGCGGCAGGGGCAACTAATGCAGGCTATACCGTAACTGTTGATCTTGAAAAATATATGCCCTCAATTTTTGAACCTTCATTGTTTATTGCTTCCCCGGTATACAATTATTCTGAAAAAACAGGTGTTTTGATATTTGAAATCCCGGTAAGAACAATAGACAATATATTACATGGCATAATATCAAAAGAAGACTTTGAATCCGGTGATAATGTGCAGTCCGTTATAGTTGGCAATGACAGGTATTTAAGAAATAATGACCTGAGGTTTATAAAAGACAAGGATCAGTATATAAGATCATTAAGAAAAGCAAAAGCAGATATTGATGTTGTCAATAATATTGAAAAATACTCCACCACTGCCCTTACACAATATGTGGGAAAAAAATTATTTGCAGGCAGGCAGGAAGGATATCCCGGCAAGGGAAAATACAGGGATCTTACAAAAACGAAAGTCCTGTGCACATACGCCCCTTTGGAAATAAACGACCTTAATTGGACCCTGGTAACACAGGCAGATCATTGGGATTTGTTTAAGTCAGTGAGGCACATAATTTACCTGTTGATTGCAATAGGCATGGTTATTATTCTGCTGTCGCTATATATGGGGAGCTCCTATAGTAAAAATCTTTCAACACGGATAACCAATATCAATAGCTCCCTGGTAACATTGTCGAAAGGTGAGACTCTCAGGGACCTTGGCAACTCCCGGTATGATGAGCTCGGGGAGACAACAGAATCTTTGAACAATCTCATGCACCGCATTAATGAAGCCTCGGAGTTTGCGATAAATCTTGGCGAGGGCAAGTTTGATTATGAGTTTAAACCTTATAGTGAGAATGATAAGCTTGGCGTATCGCTGGAAAAGATGAAAGACAGTTTATTAAGTGCCCGTGATGAGGAAGAAAAGCGAAAAGTTGAAGATGAGGTCAGAAACTGGATAACAAATGGCATCGCTAAATTCAATGATATCCTGAGGACGGATAATGATGATATTGAAAAACTTTCATTTAACCTTGTAAAGAACCTGGTTGATTATTTATCTGCCACCCAGGGAGGTTTTTTCCTGGTTGAAGGGGAGGAGGACAAAGAGCAGCATTTAAACCTTGTTGCTTCCTATGCTTATGAAAGAAGAAAATACATGAAAAAGCAGATTCAAATTGGTGAGGGGCTTGCAGGAACCTGTGTCCTGGAAAAGAAGACAATTTTCCTTAAAGAAGTACCTGAAGATTATGCTGAAATAACGTCGGGCCTCGGGAAGGGTAATCCGCGAAGCATCATTATTGTACCGCTTCATATTGATGATGATGTGCTGGGAATTGTAGAATTAGCGTCTCTTAATGTATTTAAGCCTTATGAAATAGATTTTATCGAACAGGTTGCTGCAAGCATTGCATCAACGATGGTAACGGTAAAACTGAATATCAAGACTGCCCAGTTATTGAAGGAATCCAACAAGCGTGCCGAGGAGCTGTCACAGCAGGAGGAAGAGATGCGCCAGAACCTCGAAGAGATGCAGGCCACGCAGGAAGAGTTAAGAAGGGTAAAAGAAGAAGAAAAGAAAGCCTCTGAGAAACACCAGAAGGAGCAGGAAGAGCTTATGGGCAGGCTTAAGGTACAGAATGAGGAGCTTAACCAGGTCCAGGTAAACCTGCTGCAGGAGACGGCCCTGCTTAAAAGCCTTATGAATTACAGTCCCGATAACATTTATTTTAAGGACAGGGAAAGCAAGTTTATAAGGATAAGCAAGGCTATGGCCAAGTCTTTCGGATTTAAAAAACCCGAAGATGCCACAGGTGTGAGCGATTTTGACCTGTTTACCGAAGAACATGCCAGGCCGGCTTATAATGATGAGATGGAAATTATTAAGACAGGTAAACCCATAATTAACAAAATAGAAAAAGAAACAAGGGAAGACGGTACTATTACCTGGGTTACAACGACCAAAATGCCCCTTGTAGATGAAAAGGGAGAGACCATAGGCACCTTTGGTATATCATCAGACATAACACATATAAAGAATCTCGAGATCAAGGCACACGAAATTGAGGAAAAGACAAAGCGACTGCAGAAAGAGCTTAAGGAGAAAACAGAATTATTAAATAAGCTTAAGAAGGGTAAGAAGTAAAAAATCTATCAATTAATAATACAAAATAATAATTTTTTTATTTTTGCAGCCTGTTACAAAAATTGGAATTGGAACTGGCTCCGTAGCTCAGTTGGATAGAGCAACAGCCTTCTAAGCTGTGGGTCGTGGGTTCGAATCCCGCCGGAGTCACATTTTACCAATAAGCCCTGCATAAAAACAATGATTATTAGTGCCAGCCGCCGGACCGATATTCCTGCATTTTACGGAGATTGGTTTGTTAACAGAATAAAGAGCGGGTTAGTGTTTGTAAGAAGTCCTTTTAATAATAACGTTGTCACCAGGATAATTTTAAATCCGGATGTAGTTGACTGCATTGTGTTCTGGACCAAGAATCCGGAACCCTTTATAGATAAATTAAAGCTTCTTGAACAGTACAGGTATTATTTCCTGTTTACTTTAACTGCATATGATGCGGACCTTGAAAGAAATATTCCCGGCAAAAAAGAGATAATCGGCACTTTTAAAAAGTTGTCGGAAAGAGCGGGAGAGGGGAGGGTTATATGGAGGTATGACCCTGTTATTTATACTGACAGTATTAACATTGATTATCACATTGAGAATTTCGAATATCTGGCAAAGGAATTACAAGGGTATACCGGTAAATGTATTATCAGTTTCCTTTGTATGTATAACAAATGCAAAAAGAACCTGCAGGGTACCGGTGCAAGGGAGCTGAGAGAAGATGAAATGTTTGCCATATCAGCGAAAATATCAGCAATAGCTAATAGTTATAATATTAAAACAGAATCATGTGCCGTTAAAACGGACTTGTCTTCATACGGAATTAGTCCCTGCAGCTGCATTGATAAAGAATTAATAGAAAATATTGTGGGCAGGCATTTAAGAATAGGCAAAGACAAAAATCAGAGGAAAGAATGCAATTGTTACGAAAGCATTGATATTGGCGAATACAATACATGCCTGCATAACTGTTTGTATTGCTATGCCAACAACAATTTTGAAACGGCAGCACAAAATTACAGGCAGCACGATGTTAACTCCCCCTTTTTAACCGGCAGATCATTGGAGGGGGATATCATCCGCGGGAGGGAGCAGAAATCATTGGTGACAGATGATTTTATATTATAAAAAATGGGCATTATGATTATTTATAAATACTTTACCTTTTATTATGAGAATAAAACTGCCGAAGCCGATATCGTTAGGCCTTTTACTTACGTACAAATGTTCCGCTGCGTGTAAACACTGCATGTATGCATGCAGTCCGGACTGGAAGGCAGAATACATAAGCAGCGGTAACCTGCATAAACTGCTCTCTCTTATGTCGGGCTATATAGAGCCCGGACCGTATGGTGCAAAAAATATAAACCTTAATTACGGATTACATTTTACCGGAGGGGAGCCGTTTTTGAATTTCGGCCTGCTGTCAGAGGCAGTAGAGATAGCCGAAGAGTTAGGCATTCCGTCAACATTTGTCGAAACCAACTGCTTCTGGGCTGTTAACGATGAGGCAACAAGGGAAAAGCTGGCAATTTTAAAAAACAAGGGGTTGAAGGGCCTGTTGATTTCCGTAAATCCTTTTTTCCTCGAATATGTGCCTTTTGAACGGACAGAAAGGGCAATAAAATATGGATATGAACTGTTCGGCCAGAACCTTATTGTGTACCAGCATGAATATTATAAACGTTTCAGGAGCCGTAATATAAGAGACAGGATGTCTTTCGAAGATTTTATCAAGGCAGAGGGCAGGAGCGACTTTGCCAGGAATACGGAGTTTTTTATATCGGGGCGCGCTCCTTATAAGATCAGTCAGTATAATATTTATCCGAAATATAAAGCAATGCACCTTGTTAATCAGCACTGCAATCCGCCATTTATTCGCAGCTGGCATAACCATGTTGACAATTACGGGAACTTTATCCCCGGCTACTGCGGCGGATTGTCGCTTGGAAGCTTTTATAATATTGATGCACTTACGGATGAAGGTATTGACCTTGATGAATTTCCTGTATTAAAGCATATTATATACGAAGATTTTGAGGGATTATTATCATTTGCCAAAGATTACGGATACGGTGAAAGCAGGGACGGATATTTGTCAAAGTGTCATCTTTGTGTGGATATAAGAAAATACCTGGCGGGTAAAGGTGATTTCAATGAGTTAAAACCCGAAGAGTTTTATAAACGGCTCGATGATTGATACCCGAATTAAACTTTTTGTGATTTCTTCCCTTTATGTTCTACTATTTTTTTGGTGTGTATTTTGCCTTTTGCTTCAGCTTCCTTGAATTTACTTACCGTATGGGGTGGGGGTTTAACATTATCAGTGCTTTCAGCTTTTTGTCCTTCTGCCACCGGCTCATCCGGTTTAGCTTCCTTTTCCTTTTCTTCCTCATCATCAAATTTCAGCAAATCATGTTTATGAAGGATATTATACCAGGTCACAACTTTCTTTATATCAGAGACATATACTCTCTCGCGATCATAATCAGGCAATATCCCGGCCATATAATTTTTTAACTCTTCATCCGAGGACTTATGATTTATTGCTTCCTTGCCATTTTCCTTTTCAAATATTTTTTTAAATATTTCAGCAAGGGGTACTTCTTTATCACTGGTGAAAATGGCGATATCTTCCAGTGTTGTCACCTTATGGGTTGTGTAGATGCATGTTCTTTTCTTATCTGTAAAAGATTCTACAATGATGCCCTGCCGCCCCTGGGAGATATATTTATACAACCCGCTGAAGCCTGAGATAGATAGAATGTCCTTTAAATTCATAACCTGATAATTATTTTAGATTCTGATAATACCAAACAACGAAAGTTCAAATTTATTATTTTATTTTTTTTTACAATTTAAAATTTCAATAGTTCTGAAAAATTTTTATGCTATTCCTCTTTCTTTTTTTATAGCTTCATATGCTTCATTTATTTGCTGGAACTTCTCCTTTGCTTTTTTCCTGATATCTTCGCCGAGGTAATTTACTTTATCAGGATGATATTTAACAGCAAGACTCCTGTATGCTTTTTTTATTTCTTCATCCGTGGCTGTTCTGTCAACACCGAGAATTTTATAGGCCGAATCAGTGGATTTGATGAACATATTTTTTATGGAGCCCGAGTCGGCAGAGCTTATACCCAGGTGGTACGATATTTGCTCAATAAGTTTCAGTTCAACAGGGTCGATCCTTCCGTCGGCATCTGCTATGCCATATAAAAAATGGAGGAGCTGGAGCCTTGATGAATAATCCATCCTTTGCCTTATCTGGTAGCTTACATCCTGCACATTTATGTTCTGTTTAAGAATATCCCTCAGCATCTGCAATGCTTCTGTAGCAGAGGCGCTGCCGAATGCCTGGACAAAATACTTCTTTACAAAATCAAGCTCGGAGCGTACGACCTTCCCGTCTGCTTTCATTATTGCCGCAACAAGCACCAGCAGGCTTGCAATGAAGTCGCCCGGCGTTGTTTTCTGCTCACCATGGCTTACTTCTACCTTTGTGGCATCAATAAATGATCCCAGGGCGAATCCAAGTATTGCCCCAAGGGGTCCCCCGAAAGTCCAGCCAAGGCCTGCGCCTATCCATTTGCCAAATTTCCCCATAATGCGAACTGATTTTAAGTATTATGATCCGTTACTGCCGGCATTAACCAGTTTATTATGTATTTCCATGATCTGTGGCAAAATTAAGGTTTTACTGTCATTAATGACAATATAATGGGAATGTTTTATCTTTTCGCTGTCAGGTAGCTGGTTATTAATAATATTTTTTATTATTTTTTTTGAATAACTCTTACTGTCCCTCACTCTCGATATCCTTAGCCCTTCGGGTGCAGTGACTGTAATAATTTTATCCATGATTTTATAAGTGCCGCTTTCAATAAGTATTGCGGCTTCAAAAATCGTATACTTCATATCCTTGTGTGTGGAGGCCCACTCAAGAAAATGGCTCCTTACCACGGGGTGTACTATGCTGTTTACCTTATCAAGAGCTTCTTTATTGTTAAAAATAATACCTGACAATTTATCCCGTTTTAATTTGCTTCCCTCATAAATTTCCTCTCCGAACAGTCCAACGAGTTTATTTCTTATATTCTTTCTTGTGTCCATAAGTATCGCGGCTTCAATATCTGCATTATAAACAGGGATACCCAGTTGCTTAAATACTTCGCAAACGATAGATTTACCGCTTCCTATGCCGCCTGTAATCCCGACCTTCAGCATTACATTTCAATTAAGAATTCCACTGATGAGGGATAGAGAGTTATTGAATGTACAAAATCGGGAACATTATCCAGCATAACCTTAAGCTTTGAGCTCATGCCCGATTCAATATTATTATAGTCAACATAAGGTTCAAGCATCCCGGGCTCAAGTTTATTATAATAGCTGAGTGTTATTGTATAGGTTATCCTTACCGAGCTTGGGAATGTTTTGATGATGATGCTGTCAGGAACATTCAGGTGCTTGATATTAGCGAGGTAGCTCTGCTCGGTGTACTTATCTATCGGTATAAGCAACCTGACTTTCTTCCTTGAAAAGGTCACCTGGTCAATTTTTTTCAGCACACATGATCTTTCAAGGGAATCATTAAGGTTATTTAAGCTCAGGGGTTCGGTATAAACGTTTTTTAGAGTGTCTATGATGTTATAGGGCCCCGATACGATGATACTATCGGGAATAAATGATAATTTGCCGTTAAGCATATATTGCCTGGCAAAAATATCGGGGTAGTTAACAATATTATGTTTTATTCCTGCCTTTTTGGTAACCATTTCAGTAAAGCGGAAGAACAATGTGTCCGGTGATATGTCCAGTATTGTCAAATTGCCGAGTTCCTGTGACAGTGCTTCCCGTGCTATTTTCGTCAGCACATAGCATGAGTCTGTCCCGATAGTATTTATTGTGTATGAGCTTACGTTAAATCTGAGGGGACGCAGGAAGAAGCTGTACTTATGTGACAGGATTGCCCGGCCTACGGCCCTGACTTTAAGTTTTAACCTGTCAGGGGGCTCATTTACCAGTACTTTATTTTCGGGGATGTCACCATATTTGACCGGGTATAAAATCTCAGCCTCATATACTTCGCTTAATGATCTTATAAACCAGAAGATTGTTGAAAGAACGACAAAAAACAGGAACAGAAATATTTTTTGCTGGTACTTTTTTCTGAAAATGGCAATTTTCTCCGGCAGCTGATCCAGAAAATTCAATAAAACTCTGATATATTTTCTCCTGGTTTCCAATATTTATTGGAGTTTAAAGCATTATACCATTTAACCTTAAACTCATATTATCCTGGCAGTGCTGCTTACTTCTGTGCAGGAAGGTCACCCGGGTCTTTCAAAATGGCGCTCTTATCAACCTTCAGCAAGACGCTATTGCCAGCATCGACTGTTATGACATTATCTGAAATGTTGTTTATCTTTCCGTATATGCCGCCGGTAGTAATAACTTTGTCCCCCTTTTTAAGCGAGTCCCTGTAATTTCTGAGTTCTTTCTGCTTCCTGACCTGTGGCCTGATCATGAAAAAGTAAAAAACAACAATAATTAATAACAGGGGCCACAAAGATTGCAAGGGATTTTTACCTGTGGTTCCCTGGGTTCCTGTGTAAAGGATAATACCAATTAGATTAATCATATTATAAAGTTTTAATATTAATAAATTCATCATTTAAAACAGGTTGCAAAGTAATAACAAATTTATTATAACCACAAGCATAATAATGTTATTCGTTCATAAAACCCTGTCATGACTGCAAATTTTCTCCAATGAGGCCTCTTCCGCTTTTTTTTATAATGTTTTTATCTTTCAGGTGGCTGATGATCTTGTCAAGCAAGCCGTTTATGAAGACACTGCTTTTATTGGTACTGTAATACTTGGCTATCTCAAGATACTCATTGAATGTTACTTTGGTAGGTATGGAAGGGAATTCTATAGCCTCTGCAATAGCTGTCTGCATAATAAGGATATCTATAAATGCTATACGTTCAAGCTCCCAGTTTTTGGCGTACTCTTCAATGAGCTTCCTGTATTCTTCCTTATTAAGGATGGCTTTCCTGAAAAGCCTCTTTACAAACTCTATGTCTTCCTCATTCTTGAAAAGCGGCAATATTTTTGCGGACTCGCCGTCAGCTTCCCTGAATTTTCTCAAGGTCTTTATAATCATGCTTATTACAAATTCCACTTCATCGTTCCAGTAAATGCTCTGTTCTTCAAGATTCTGGTAAAGATGTTCAAAGACGGCAACATCTTTGACAAATATTTCTGTTATTAACTTCCTGTCCTCTTCATAGGAGCGGTCCTCGTTATTCATATATTCTTTATAGTGCTCCGATTCCCTGATGTTGTTGAAGAGGTTCCTGACAAGTTCGGGATAGTTAACCCAGCTCAGTTTTTTATTTTTAAGGTATTTATTAAACTGCTTGTTAGTTCTCAGTTGTGTAATAATCTTATTTTCAATAAATTTGGTATTGGGATGCAGATCTTCCCATGTTGGTATCTTTTTTTCTCTTGCTATTTCAATGCGTGATAAAGCATAATCAGCGACGTCAATAATAAGCAGCATCAAATAGTGGTACAGGTCATACGTTTTCTGTATACTGAAGAACAGCTCTTTTTCCGCATTTTTAAAAGAATTGCCTGAAGATTTATAATATGCGTAAAGCAGCTGAATTATTTTGATTCTTAATATCCTCCTGCTGACCATAATTTTAAAGAACCTGAGCAGTTATAGAAGTTAGATTAATATTGCTTTGCAAAGTAAGTGTAATTTTTACAATTATCAATTGAAACAGGCAAATTTTGAAAATTATGGATTATAAACCTCTAAAGACTATGTTTTTAAAAAATAATGTTTATTTTTGAATTGGCAATTAATCTGTACTAAAACCTAAATCTATGATTGAAGAAGGAAATGACAAACAAGAAGGCACTGAGAAAGTTGAAAGGCAAGAAATTTTCTCTAAAGCAGTAAGAGCCGGTAAAAGAACGTATTTCTTCGATGTCAAATCTACTAGAAGGAATGACTATTATTTGACGATCACAGAAAGTAAGAAGCGTTACCACAGGGATGGCCGTTTCTACTTTGAAAAACACAAGATTTTCTTGTACAAAGAGGACTTTGATAAGTTTTCAGAGGGACTATCGGTATGTATTGAATTCATTAAAAATGAAAAGCCTGAGCCTATTGAACCGCAGGATGATCTGAAAGCCGAAGGCACAGAGAACTACAC
>CAZOLY010000078.1:0-15097 GCA_964580815.1 uncultured Bacteroidales bacterium | reverse complement strand
AATCCAGGTTGATTATGAAACCTGCACAATATCATTGGGATGAAATGAAGATAGGTCCCGGCGCACCCCCGATTAAAACTTCCAATGGCTGGTTAAATATTTATCATGGCGTATTTCCTACAATGGACGGAAATGTTTACAGGTTAGGCGTAGCATTGCATGATCTCAAGGATCCTTCAAAAATTATTGCTGTTGGCGATGAATGGATCTTGCAACCGGAGGAAGTATATGAAATCACAGGGTACGTGCATAATATAGTGTTTACCTGTGGTGCTGTTCCTGAAGATGACGGTAGTGTTAAAATATACTGGGGAGGTGCTGATAAAGTAATGTGCGTAGGAACAGCTAATTTAGACGATCTGGTTAACCATTGTTTAAAAAACTCACGAAAACCATTATAGAATGAAAGTTGCTGTGTTGTCCCCGGTCGCCTGGAGAACTCCTCCCAGAATGTACGGTCCATGGGAACAAATAGCTTCAAATATTGCAGAAGGATTAATTGAAAAGGGAATTGATGTAACCTTATTTGCTACCGGGGATTCCATTACCACAGGCAAACTGGAGTCTGTATGTGAACATCCGTATTCAGAATACACTGAGCTTGATCCCAAAGTATGCGAATGTCTTCATATCAGTTATATGATGGAAAAAGCAGACAAATTCGATTTGATCCACAATAATTTTGATTTTCTCCCGCTAACCTATTCGTGTTTGATCAAAACACCCATGGTAACCACTATCCATGGTTTTTCATCTCCAAAAATACTACCGGTTTATAAAAAATATAACAATACCGGCTTTTACGTTTCTATTAGTGATTCAGACCGTAATGATGAACTTAATTACGTTGCTACCGTTTACAATGGCATTAATACCGATGAATTTACGTTCAGAAAGGTACCGGAAGATTATTTATTGTATTTCGGCAGGATTCATCCTGAAAAGGGTACTTATGAATCAATTCAAATAGCCAGACAATCGGGAAGGAAATTGATTATTTCAGGCCTGGTTCAGGATCAGGATTATTTTGATAATAAGATCAAACCTTTCATTAATGATGACGATATTGTTTATGTTGGTAATTCCGGACCGGAAAAAAGGGATAAACTTCTGGGTGAGGCATATGCACTTTTACATCCGATAAGCTTTGAGGAACCTTTCGGGCTAAGTGTTATTGAGTCCATGGTCTGTGGAACCCCTGTTATCGCATATAACAGGGGATCTATGGAAGAATTAATCCTTCATGGGAAGACCGGTTTTCTTGTACAAAACATTCATGAGGCTGTGGAAGCTGTAAATGCAGTCCGGTACATTAATAGAAAACATTGCATGGAGTGGGTTACCTCAAAGTTTACACGCCAAAAAATGGTTGAAGGATACCTCGAAGTCTATAAAAATGTTTTAAGTTAAAGATAATAGGTAAAACATTGAATTTCAGAATTCGTGTTTCAATATCTGTTTAATTATTTGGAATTCTTTAGCTCATTTAAAAGTTCCCTTAAATTAATGCATGCATAGGTAGAAGCATAGTCTGACATGGCGTATGGAATAATCAGCTTATCATCATGAATAATAGAACCGCATGAATAAATTACATTAGGTACATATCCTTCCCTTTCTTCTGCATTTGGCATCATTAATGGGGTTTTTAACCTGCCGATTTCTTTTTCAGGATTATCAAGGTCATAAAGACTGGCGCCCAGGACATACTCCCTCATTTGCCCCACTGCATGGGTTATAACCAGCCAGCCTTCTTCTGTCTCAAGAGGAGATCCGCAATTTCCGATTTGAATTAGTTCCCAGTGATATTTCGGTTCCTGAATGAGTTTGGCATTCCGCCAAATATTGATATTATCTGAAAAGGCAATATAATTATTTACCCCATCTATCCTGCAGAGCATAGCATATTTCCCTTTTATCTTCCTTGGGAACAATGCCATCCCTTTATTTTTCGCAATTTCCCCATGGATGGGCAAAACTTTAAAATGGTAGAAAGATTTGGTTTCAATCAACTTCGGCAAGATACTTATGCCATCATAGGCAGTATAAGTAGCATAATAAGTTACTTCCCCGTCATCATCTGTGAACTTAACAAAACGTGCGTCTTCAATGCCATTTTTTTCAGTTTCGGAGATAGGGAAAATAACTCTTTCGGAAATGGCCGTGTCCAAAGAAAATTCGATTTCATAATGTGATGAAGCCAGCCACATTATTTGATTAAGGAGCAATTCTTTAGGTGCAGAAAGTTGAGATTTTTCCCTGGTTTCATCCACACACCTTTTTAGTTCACCATAAGTAAAGTTGTCACTAAGTTTTTCCAATACAAAGGCCGGAGAAAAAGTGTTATTAAAATACTGCATTTCATTCAGCTTGCTTATAAAGGATTTTTTATTGTAAATATGCCTTTTGATAGACTCAGCCTCATCCAACATGCTGCCAACAGGTTCAAAAATCAGGTTATAATCATTATCAATAATACCGAGACGGAAAACAATTGAGGAAATATGGCCCTCTCCTGTTGCCCTGAAACTTATAATTACCCTCTTTTTCCCTGCCATTAATTCTGTTTGATCAGGATGTTCTACTATGGATGGATTAAAAAAAGCCGCTGATTCAATTGCATATTCCATTGTAAAATATGACCCAATAAGCACTTTTCTTGACACGTCAAGATTATCCTGATTAATATTCAGCTCTTTAAACAATGCACTCAATTTATTGAAATGTCTTTCGAATATCTTTGAAATATTTCTGTGACGTGTCGAATAATTTCTCAGCACCTGGCTCAGTGCTGTTTTCACCTCGTCTTCTGACATAGCAAGTACCTTGTGAATTATATTTTTGCTTCTTTCGTCAGTATAATAAAAAAAGCGGGCGATAACCCTGGTCGGATCGGGGTAAAGTATAACACTCTTTCTTGATACTGTAACTTGCATAGATTAACATTTTGTATTTAAAATTAATCAATAAATGTAATATATATTTTACTAAATCCTGAATACATTTAAATTGTTTCCGGTTTTGTTGCCGGAATTTTCTTCATATATCTTCTTCTTTAATGAAAAATAAGGAAAGCTTTTTATAGCCCGGCAGGGTCCACAAAACAGGGACAGTGCCCATATTTTAATACGGGCGTTGTCCCTGTTGCATTTCGGTATAATATGTTATATATTTACGACTAATTCAAGGTTAACAATAGATTATATGGCATGTATAAGGAAGAAAATGTAACCAAAAATTAAAAACTATTAACCAATTAAAAACCCCAAACTATGAAAAAAATTTTATTATTCGTTGTAATGAGTGTTTTAACATTTCCATTCATTGCAAAGGCACAAATAGTTATTGATGCGGAGAGGGATGCCTGGTACGATCAATTAACCGGTCCGGATAACGGAAAAGTTTTTCTTCCTTCCAGATGCTATTTAAGGGACATTGGTAACAGTCCCGATAATGACGATGATCTTTCTGCAATCGTTTGGTTTTCATATGATTATGGCTATTTATATGTCTATGCAGAGGTCAGGGATGATATTGTTGCTGTAAATAATGCATCAAGATGGTTGAATGATAATATAGAGTTGAAATTCGATCCTGATCCGAGTGCCGGTGAAGGTACGGGAACATCAAATATGCGTCTGACAGCTCTCGGGGAGGACGATGCCGAAGATCCGTCAGGAGTAGATAATATCAACGGGTCCGGACACCTCGAAAATGCAGATGGCGAAGATTATGTACCTACAGAAGCTGATTATGCCCGCAGGCTGACAGATGACGGATATGTACTTGAATTCCGTGTTCCCTTCGAATATATCAATGAGCCTGAAGATGATCGGTTCATGGTCATGCCAGATGAGGGAGCAGTATTTGGTATGGCCATTAATCTGGGTGACAATGATACAGGTGATCGCAATCATATGCTGCAATGGTCTGCCGGACATACAGATGAAGCTCACACCTATGCTAAGTATCACGGCACAGTGACCTTCCTGGCCGATGACAAGCTAAAGCTGGAGGCTATCAGTCCGCGTGATACGACTATTGTCAATGATAGCGCCGATGTATGGTATGAAGATCCGAATCCTGTTATGAAGGCAGTTGAATACCTCTCAACGGAATCGGTCAGCCTGTCAAATTATCCAAATCCGTTTAATTCAGAAACAAAGATCAGTTATCAAATTAAACGGACGGAGACAGCAACACTGGAAATTTATAATGTGACCGGTAAATTAATCCGCCATTTAAGCATCAATCAATTACATCAGCCCGGGTCATATGAAATTTTGTGGGACGGCAGAAATGATTCCGGCAAAGAAGTGAGCAGCGGTACTTACTTCTATAAACTCACAACACCCACGCTGGTCGTATTTAATAAGATGCTGCTTTTGAAATAGTATAATAAGAGAGCAGAATTGCTCCATATGTTTTAAGGGGGACAACACTCATATTTTTTTTGGGCGCTGTCCCTATTTTATGCCCTCCATGGCCTTCCCCTGCTTAAATCCGAATTAAGAATATCTACCGCGATATTAACATCATCTACAATCTGAAAATCATACATGCCAACACAAATAAAATCTGCACCATTCTCAAAGGCATAACGAAACCCTACATCAGGATGAATAGCCCCGGCTGCTAAAACCTTAAAAGCAATCCAGGGCTGTTTTATGGTTTTCATGTACTGCTTTGTTTCTTCAGGATCGGTACACCAGATATTATCATGTTCATCCTCCCTGCTGGCAGACCAGTAATTTGTATGATGGAGAGTTTTCATCCAGAAGTCCGGTTTCAACCCGAAATCAACACATGCTTTTATAGTTTCCAGTTTATGGCCCCCTATTCCTGCAGGCAATCCGTTTTTGCGAATCAGTTCCAGGGCTTTCCCAATCTCTTCGACTTTCCCCTCCTGGACCAGGCTGTCTGCTATTCCACCATGGACATAACAGGCTGTAGCCCCATTATCAACAGACATAAGAACCCCGTCAGTAAGATTTTCACCTCCACAGTCTGAAATGAATTTAATTTTGCCTATACCTCTTCTCCAGTATTCATTTATGATCCGGCATAATACGGGATTTGTCAAAAAAGTATTTATCCCGCACTTTTCAGCCAGCAAAAAGGTAGCAAATACTTTTTCATCATGAAAATATGCCTTGACCAGTTTCGATACATAAATCAAATCTCTTGCATGAGCCCAACCGCCAATTAAATTTCCACCTAAAATAACACGGCTGAAATCCTGGCCTGCAATCTGCGCATGAGGTATTTTCATTTTAAGATCCTGCAAACTTGTAAAATCAAAAGTCTTGATAGTGGCGCTTGTAATTGCATCTGTCTCCTTTAAAAACTTCTCTTCATAACTGATCCAGCGCTTTTTCCTGATAGTTGCTATAATAAACGCTCCGAAAAATGGTACCACAGCCAGATCTTTTAATAGCTCACGCCGGTTTAAGGCAGTTCCGTCTTGTTTTACCGGTACAGGTATTTCTGCTTTTCCTTGTCTTTGCTTTTGAATATGATTTATTATAAGGCTTACAAGTCTCTCAAAACCGGGTAATGATTTGGGAGGAATCATCAAAAATATGCACAATGCTGCCAGTTCCACTAAAGTCTTGTTAACAACCAGGTAATGGCCTTCGACAGGAACTCCAAAATCCATTCCAACAAACGGGGGATTTGCAAGATAATAGAGAGATAATAGAATGATACCTGAAATAGTGGATAGCCGCGTGAAAACTCCTAAAAACAATCCTAATCCGATTAGAATCAGTCCCCAAATGTTTAATAAATCAACTATTTTCAATAACTGGGGTGTTGATGCCATCCAATGGAAAAAATCAGAGAATATCCATTTCGATACTGATAAATAGTCAAAGGACGACCATGAAGGTGAGTAAAGTTTTGCTATACCTTCATAAAGAAAATGCCAGCCGATCGCTGTCCTTAACAGCAGCAGGATAAGATTAAATCCCTTAGTATTATTTGATGTAGAGTTCATTTCTGTTCTTAAATGATTATTATGTCACAAATATATTATTTATAGAAATAAATGTTTAATTCGATCACTTTGTGGTTAAAATGTTTATATCAGCGTTTCCCAATATTTTATTACCATGATTCATTATGACTATATTGATCATAGCATTCCCAACCTTCTCTGTATTTGTGACAATCTTCGGAAAAACCTTTCCCGACCATACCTGTTGAACCTGTGATAATAGCTTTTACTGTCATTTTATAATTAAAAACATCAACTTTAGCAACCAGCCTCTAATTAGTGGAACCCTTCAGTTCATTAATCCGGTTTTTAATTGATTTTTGCTTTGATTCCCTGTTCAAAGAGTAAGTACGTGATTTATTATCAACGAATTCAAGCAGGATTAACGATTTTTCATAAAATTCAATGCTCTCACTCTTTTTGCCTTCTTTATATTTTAATTCAGCTTCGGCATAAAATAATTCAGCCAGTATTTCCAGGTGGTTATAAGTGTAATTATGCTCACTGACAAGTTTTTCCGATATCTCATCCTTAGGGATTTTTTGAAAAAACGATGCATCTTCTTTTAAAAGGTTACGATATGCCCTGTCAAGGGATTCAGATGCCTGTTTATAGTCTCCTTTTTTAATATATCCGAATATAGCAGCAATGAACTCACCAAGCATCTCAATCATCCTAAGTATGTAGTCTTTCTCATACATCCTTTTTATAATTCGCCCGTATTTGTTGGGCGCTGTCTTTTTTACGCTTAAGCTATCATTTGTGAAACAAAAAACAAAAGGGAGGTTAAAATAACCAGCATAAATGCAAATAATGTCTTAATACTTTGTTTTGTCTGATCTGCTTCTGTGATAGAATCGATTATCAGCAAAACACTGGTTACTAACAATCCTAGCTGGGAAATCCATACCAATATATTTCCTGCTGGCCAGTGCATCGTTTTGAAGGTCATAGAGATTACGA
Organism: uncultured Bacteroidales bacterium; assembly: GCA_964580815.1. Lineage (GTDB taxonomy): Bacteria > Bacteroidota > Bacteroidia > Bacteroidales > UBA10428. Next base: position 8,136 of record CAZOLY010000078.1, on the reverse strand, counting down.
TCACGCACATTGTAAGAGCACCAGCAACTCCAGCCGATTTTTCAAGACCTGTTGTCAAGGGCTTGATACCAAGGAGCAAATAAACAATAAAAAAAGCCAGTAAACCTAAGGCACCGACACAAAGAAGGATATTTGCCCCCGGCCAGTGATTTATTTTAAAAATCATACTGACTATAAGAACAATAACTGATATTACACCTAACGTACTGCTAATTTTTTTCATGTCTTTAAATTTAGTTTTAACATAAAGGATTTAATATAAAATTAATAATTAATTTTTTATATTATCTTGCTTTAATTTATAATTGTAAAAATTGAAAAATATGAACCAGATGCTTGCAAAACCTTTTATAGGAATTCTGTTACTCTTACTTTTTTATTCCTCACTTGTCGTTTCCCAAACTTCTGAAATTAAGATTGATGCGGGAACTAACCAGTTAGTAAACTGGGAAGAGACGCGAACAATCAAGCTTGAAGGGGCTGTTTCTCCGGATGATATTGATCTTGAATGGTCATGCCCCTCAAATCTTCAGGTCCGTTTTACTGATGTCTCAGATCCTGGAACAGAGGTAACATTTCCACGGCCCGGTTATTATCTGCTGGAATTAACCTCCAAGGGACCTGGCAATAATAGAGTTGGCGATGCGGTTGTAATAAATGTATTCAGACCAAATTCATATATTGAGAGGCTTACCGATCTTGTTGATTTGATGACTGTTGATGAAAAAATAAGACAGCTGGCAAATCTTTCGGATTCTATCCCCCGCCTTAATATTCCAAAATATGATTACTGGAGCGAAGCCCTGCACGGTATTATTGACCGGGGGACAACCTCTTTTCCCCAGTCAGTGGCTTTAGGATCAACATGGGACCCTGATCTTGTGTACCGCGTAGCAACAGCCATTTCTGATGAAGCACGTGTCAAGAATGCTACCGAAGGAAAAGGACTTTCATACTGGAGTCCGGATGTCAACATTGCACGTGACCCCCGATGGGGGCGGAATGAAGAATCATACAGCGAGGATCCTTATCTCCTTTCCCGTATGGGTGTTGCATTTGTCAGGGGGATGCAGGGTGACCACCCCTATTATCTCAAAACTGTTGCAACCCCAAAGCATTTTATTGCCAATAATGAAGAAATACGCCGCCACACAGGCTCCTCAGATGTCGATATGCGCTGTTTGCAGGAATATTATATGCAGGGATTCAAGAGTACAGTTGTTGAAGGTAAGGCCTTTTCTGTTATGGGTGCGTATAATGAATTAAACCACGTGCCTTGTTGTGGCAATTATTATTTACTGACAGATGTGCTCCGGCGAGAATGGGGATTTGAAGGTTATGTTGTATCTGACTGTGGTGCTATTAATGATATGGTATCAGGGCATCATTTCTTAGAAACAGGAGCCCAGGCCGCGGCACGCGGCATTCTTGCGGGATGTGATTTAAATTGCGGTGAATATTACCGTAATTACTTGCATGAAGCCCTGGATCTTGGTCTGATTGACGAGAAGGATATTGATACCGCGCTTACACGTGTTCTTTCCGCACGCTTTCGCCTTGGTGAATTTGACCCTCCCGGTATTGTCCCTTATAAGGCAATCCCGGAAGAAAGACTGGACTGCCGGGAGCATCGCGACCTGGCAATTGAAGTAGCTAATAAAGCAATTGTCCTCTTAAAAAATGATGGCTTACTGCCACTGGACAGGAATAAGATAAAATCGATTGCAGTGATCGGTCCGAATGCAGAAGAATGCCAGCTGGGAACATATAGCGGACAGCCCAATATAAGAGTCAGCTTGCTTGACGGCATAAAAAACAAGGTATCCGGACTTGGAATTAAAGTTACATATGCACAGGGCTGTGAGATTGGCGGCGGATTTATGAAATCAATTGGATCGAAATATTTTGCTCAAATTGAAGGCTCGGGGAAAACAGGAATGACCGGCGAATATTTTGATAACATGTATCTGGCCGGCGAGCCAGTTTTAACGCGCATCGACTCCATGATAGATTTTAGCTGGGAAGGGTCCCCTGCGCCCGGAATGCCTGAAGATCGATTCTCCGTCCGCTGGACCGGCAGAATAATACCCCCGGAAACGCGCACTTATATCCTGGGAACAAGAACTGACGATGGAACCCGCCTTTATCTGGACAACCAGTTGCTACTGGAAGACTGGACAGCGCATGGTGAAAAGCCCAATAATACAGAAGTGGAACTGAAGGCAGGAAAAGAGTATGAAATTGTATTTGAACAATTTGACAATGGCATGGGGGCAGCAGCCAGACTGACATGGGACATTGGGCTAAAAGATTTTGACGAGGCAAAACAAGCTGCGGAAGAAAGTGATGTGGTTATCCTTGCCCTGGGAACAAATCCTGGTCTTGCCGCTGAAGAGCTTGACCGGACAGACATTAGCTTGCCTGAAATTCAAAGGGATTTGATCAGGGAGATTGCACAGGTAAATGCGAATATCATCATCGTTCTTATTAACGGCGGCCCCCTGGCTCTGGCAGGAGCCGAAAAAAATGCTCAGGCAATTGTCGAAGCATGGTACACCGGACAGTCAAGCGGCACAGCAATAGCCGACGTTATATTCGGCGATGTCAATCCGGGCGGCAAACTGCCGGAAACATTCTATGCATCGAACGATCAGCTGCCGCCCTTTGCTGATTATGACATTATTCATAACGAAAGGACATATATGTATTTTGACAAACCTGTTTTGTACCCGTTCGGCCACGGGCTTTCCTATTCCACGTTTGAATATAGCCAGTTAAAATTAAGCAATGAAAAAATTAAGCGAAACGGCGAAATTGAAATTCAATTCAGCGTGCAGAATACAGGTAATTACAAAGGGGACGAAGTTGCCCAGGTTTATGTCCGCGATATGGAAGCCTCAGTAAAAGTGCCAATACACCAGTTAAAAAGGTTTCAGCGTATCACCCTTGAGCCCCGGGAAAGTAAAACGGTAAAATTTACACTTCCTGCATCAGAATTGTCATTCTATGATATTAAATCCAATGACTTTATTGTTGAACCGGGTGCATTTGAAATTCAAATTGGAAGCTCATCCGGGGATATCAGGTTAAGAAATACATTTTATGTTGAATAGAAGCATCCATATAACAATATTCATGCTGTGGGCGATTACTGCTTTTTCACAGAACAGGATTCAGCATAACGGACAGGATCTTTTTCTAAACGGGATAAACCTGGCATGGATGGATTTTGCCAATGACCTCACTGCATTTGATGAAGACCTGTTCGCCTATGTGCTCGATACGGTTTCCGCTGTAGGTGGCAACTGCATACGTTGGTGGCTGCATATCAACGGGACAAGAAGTCCTTTTTTTATTAACGATTCTGTTGCATATATTACAGATAACGAAATTCTTGCCATGTTTAAAGGATTGGACATGGCTTATGAGCGAGGGATGGGGATAATTATGTGCCTGTGGTCATTTGACATGCTGCGTTCCTCAAACTCTGCTGAAGTGAAACACAGGAACACACTCATGTTAACGGATTCGGTATATATGCAGGCATATATTAATAATGCCCTGATTCCAATGCTTGAAGTTATTGGTGATCACCCTGCTGTTATCTGCTGGGAAATATTCAATGAGCCCGAAGGAATGACTCCTGTTGGAGGCTGGGGCGACGTGGACGATGTACCTGTTACTGCAGTCCAGACATTCATCAACCGAACAGCAGGTGCCATACACCGTAATACAACGGGGACCAAGGTTTCAAACGGCTGTTGGAGCTTTATCGCCGGCACTGACGTTGGCAGTAATTATAATTATTATACCGATCAAAGGTTAATTGCGCAGGGAGGTGATCCTGACGGATACCTGGATTTCTATATGGTCCACTATTATAATTGGGCAGGAACCGCACTGTCACCTTTCCATCACCCTGCATCCTACTGGGAACTTGACAAACCACTTGTTATTGCAGAGTTTGCAGCAAACGGCCCCTATACCGGTATCAGCACACAGGCAGCTTACGACTCACTTTACAATAACGGATATGCGGGAGCTCTTTCGTGGCAGTGGTCCGGTAATGAGTTTGGCGGCTTACCCGCTGCCTCCCCCGGCATTAATTATATTTCTACAAACTATCCCGATGATGTGACTATAGATTATCCTGTCATCGAATACAACAACTATCCCGAAATTACGAATGAAATACCCGATCTGGTTGTTGAAATGGGTGATGCTTATCCTTCCCCGTACGTCAACTTAAAAGAAATATTTAAAGATGAGGAGGACTCGGTTTTTTTGACCTTCTCAGTGAGCTTTAATACCAATCCCGGTTTGCTGACAGCCAGTATCGATGCTGACTCGAACTTAATCCTTGAATTAGCGCCTGACTTATCAGGCAGTTCAGAAATACATATCAAAGCAGCTGACAGCGGAAAAAAATTTGCAGTGGAAAAATTCACTGTTAATGTTTATGATCCGGCTGAACCGAATAAAGCCTTATTCCGTAAAGCATGGGCTTCATCAACGGAATCTTCATTGCTCATGCCGGGAAATGCCGTTGACGGGTCACTAACAACCCGATGGTCAAGCCTTTATGACGATGAAGAATGGATAGCAGTTGACCTGGGAAAAGAATACGCAATTGAATGTGTTGAGCTGATGTGGGAAACAGCATACGGCGCAGAATATGAGATACAGGTTGCTACGGACACTTTAAGCTGGCAGACGGTCTTTCACCGGACAGGCGGAAACGGCGGGAGGGACATAGTGCTCTTTGAACCGGTAACCTGCCGGTATGTCAGGATGTATGGTATTGACAGGGGTACACAGTGGGGATTTTCATTATGGGAGTTTGGTGTTTATGAAGATTCCCTGACTTCTGGAATTCACACTCTCTTTAATAAACCGGCCGATATTAAAATTTATCCTGTGCCCTTTGATGACCGGTTCACAGTCGAATCGGCCGAAGGCAATGTAATCAGGAAAATAGAGATATTTGACCTGCATTCTTCCCTGTTAGGATCATTTGATTTGAAGTCGGGTGCAGAAGAAATAAATATTTATCTTCCTGGTATTCAGAAAGGTGTGTATTTTGTCGTTATTTACACTGATTATTCTGTTGCTGTGAGGAAGATAGTGAAATAAAAAGCGGGTCAAAAGCGGGTCAGCGCCCATATTTTGTCCCTTAATTTAATGCGGGCTCCGGCAGTTTGTTTATTGGCTCCGGACCTTTATTTGGGGGCGGTGGTTCTTTTTTTGTCATCTTTTCTATATCCGGCAATGTTTTTGAATCAATGCGCTTGTACTTCTCCATACCATAGAATTGCGAACTCATAAAGCTATCTCTATAGGAATCACTCCATTCTATTCTCATTTCCTGATGATCATCCGAAAACAAAATATGTCTATTAAACACCTGGTAATTTTCATTGGTAATTTCAATAACCATATTAAATTCTTTTTTATTCTCCTCAATAATTTTGTAAGTACGGACAGCCGGTTCCTCATCGGGGGCGATTACCCAGAATTTTTGTGTGCCTATAAATAATTCTGTGCCCAAACGGGTTGAATCATCGTACTCAATAATCTGCTGCCAATGCCCCATAAATGCAGTATGAGGATTATTGCATGAGATTAAAATGAACGGGAATAAAATAAGTAAAAAGGTAAATCTTTGAATCACGATTTTTTTATTATCTATTAGCTTTAAATGGAAACAGCACCCGTATTTTAATACGGGCGCTGTCTTTTTTGAACATAATTAATCTTTTTTAATTTAATAATTTGGGGGCTGTCCCCATATTATAGTCCCTGTTTTACTGCCACGGAGTATAATTAACCAGTCCGCCTTTGCTTAATTGTATTTCAGTAAGCGGTAACGGGAAAAATTCATGCTTGCCCGGCTCAAAGTCTATATGGAAATCGGACCCTAATGAAAGTACATGAACACCATCCAGAAATTCTTCTGCAAGCCCCCAGCGAACCAGATCAAAGAAACGGTGAGGCTCACAAGCCAGCTCTAAGCGGCGTTCATGAACAATATCCTCGAATGAAACAGCAGTTAAGTCTTGCGGATATCCGGTAGTACCGCAATTACGGGCCCTGGTACGTATTGCGTTCACATATGTAAGAGCTTTAGCCTGATCACCCGCCATAAAAGCAGCTTCAGCAGCTATTAAGTAAACTTCTGCGAGACGGATTAAGCGTATATTAAACGGGCCTGACCAAACATCACTAATACCCCAGTATTCATCATAACCGCATTCAAATTTACGGCCTATAGTACCGGTAGGTAAATTATCAAAACCCATTAGTACATACTCATTATCCGCGCCAAGAAGTATGGAATCACCTTCACGTCCCACGGTAGTTGCAAAGCGGGGATCATCTGTTTCGCTGCAGGGTTGGGAATTTAAATTTGATTCACGCGGATCTGAATTTGCAAAAGCGCTAATCAGATGCTCTGTCGGACAGTTAAAGCTCCATCCTCCGTAATCACCTGACTCCCCATCCCTGGTAGTAAATTCTCTGACCGTCTGATAAACCGTCATAACATTTCCCTTTGACTGGCCCCATGGGCGCAAGTCGTTAATACTCTCAATCTCAAAAATGCCTTCCGAACTGTTATCAGCATCCGCAGTAAACAACCACCTGTAACCATCAATATCCCCTCCGTAGTTACCTGTTCTCCATGAAGCATACCGTTCCCCATTGTAACCTACCAGGCTATAATCAGTGGAATTAATAACAGCTTCAGCATAATTCAAAGCTTCCTGCCAGTGTTCCTCACAACCTTCAAACCTTTCATCACCCGGATAATTTTCTGCATAGCTCGATTCATATATCAACACCCTTGATAAAAGGGCTTGTGCTGCTCCTTTGGATGCACGTCCAACCTCTTCACCCAGATTCTTTTTTTCAGGCAGCACTTCAATAGCATCTTTGAGGCATTGTTCAGCATAACTTAATACTTCTTTAATGGTATTCCTGCCTTTAAAGAAATCCGCCGGCTGAACAGGCTCGTCAGCAATGGGAACACCTCCAAATACCTGCACCAGGGTAAAATGATACCAGGCACTCAAAAATTTCATTTCACCGGTACGTCTTGAAATAAAATCATCACTAATGTCCGGATTTAACTCTTTGGCACTTGCCAAACGCTCCAGTGCTGTATTACACATTCTTAATCCTTTATAACAATACCTGTAAATTTCCAGAAGAGGTGTTTCATCATTTAAAGTATGTAAGAATTGATCGTAATGCTGTGCATTCGGGTAATCGCTGATATTTTCGCCACCGCATTCAACATCATCAGCAGGTATGGAACCTACTACCAGATAGTAATCTTTATCAAAAACTTCACGGGCACATAACTCAGCATAAGCAGCTGTTACTGTTGCATCAATAGTTGCTTCATCTGCATAAAAAGTCTCTGTCGTTGCCCTTGCAGTTGGTTTTAAGTCAAGGAAATCTTCACTACACCCTGTAATTAGTAATACAGCAAGTGCAATTAAAATATATATATGTTTTGAGTATTTCATACTATTATAATTTTAATATTAACTAACTATAATTTAATCCTTGTTCCGATAATAAATGAACGGGGAATCGGATATGAAGCCTTATCAATACCTGCACTTAAAGGATCTTCCTGGTATATTTCGGGATCCATTCCTGAATACTTAGTGAAAGTCAGAAGATTCACTGCGCCGACATATATCTTGAAATCGCTCAGGCTTACTTTTCTTAGCCAGGTCTGAGGCAAACTTATTCCCAGCTGGATATTTTTTAAACGGAGATAAGAGCCATCCTCTATATAAAAATCGGAAACTCTGCCGAAGTTATCATTATCGTTATAAGGATCAAGACGCGGATATTTGGCTCCTTTGTTTTCAGGGAAAGTAGCAATAACATTGCCTTCTGCATCCCTGGCTATAATTTCCTTGTCACGATAATGATCATTTACATAATCTGCACTCCAGTTAAATCCTCCATTATTGTTATACAGGTAATATTTAGTGGCATTGAAAATATCATTTCCGAAAACACCCTGCCAGAACATGGATAAATAAAATATTCCATATTCAAAATTCATACTTACTCCCAGCAGATGTTTGGGAAAAGGATTACCAATAATTACCATGTCAT
>CAZOLY010000077.1:0-15444 GCA_964580815.1 uncultured Bacteroidales bacterium | reverse complement strand
ATGCAGCCACACTTACATTGAGCGAACCAATTGATCCGAACATTGGTATTTTAACAGATCTATAGGCCGATTTGAGCAGATCCTCATTTATTCCCTTGTCCTCAGACCCCAGTATTAATGCTACCGGAGCAGTAAAATCCATCCCATAATAGAGGTCTTCAGCCTTTTCAGTGACCGCAACTACCTGTAATCCGCTATCCCTTAAAAACTTAATTGTCTCTGCTAAATTATCAGTCCGGCTTACCGAAATAGAATGCAACGCTCCTGATGACGTTTTTATAGCATCGGAATTGATTTGAGCGACTCCTTTATTTGGAATTACAATTGCATTAACACCTGCACATTCGGCTGTTCTGGCAATAGCGCCGAAATTTCTGATATCTGTAATCCTGTCCAGTATTAATATAAAAGGTACTTCCCCCTTCTCATATATCAGAGGTATAATTTTTTCAATATTCACATATTCAATATCAGATACAAGGGCAATAATACCCCGGTGATTCTTCCTTGTTAGCCTGTTTAATTTTTCAACCGGAACATACTGGCGAGGGATAGTATTTTTTCTGATAAACTGCAGTAGCTCACCCAGTAAATCACTCTTGAATCCCTTTTTTATAAATATTTTTTCCAAACTCTTCCCTGCACGTACTGCCTCAACTATTGAATGAATTCCATATATAAACTGATTTCTGTTCTTTAACATCTTGCAACTGATAAACGTTATATCTATTGAATAAATTAATCCAGTAAAAATACCTTCCCCCTTCTCCATGATTCTATAGCTTCTCTCCAATGCCATTCATTACTTTCAGAGCGCTGCAAAATATAATTATTTACCGTATAGGGTGAAGGATAGTAATCAAAAGCAAAGGTTATAGATGTGGTAATACTTTTACGGTAATAAAGCCATTTTTCCTGGCTATAACTCCTGTATAAAGCCTGGGGCGGACCATAAATTATATATACCATGCCCCTGTCTGTCTTCCATCCGGCTTTGTATGAAGTAAAATAATAATTGGCGAAGTAAACCCTGTTGAAGTAAATTCTTATTAATTCTCTCGCTTTCTCAATGTTATCGGTCTTATTTAGCCAAAAATTATCAAATGCAAGTTTCTGATTAGTAGCACTTTTAAGTTCTTCATATTCAGACGAAGAAGTCAGATAGGCAAGAGGCTCCACCAGCTGCTCCGGCCTGTTTATTTTCGGAAAACTCTCCCCGAAGTTAAAAATTGTAAGCCCCTCTTCAAAAGCAGTATCCAGGCGAAAGTGATATATCCCCTTATATTCAAGCAAATATTTAAGATCCTTATTAAAAGGCAATATCCACATACTGTCAGGTTTTTCAAAAAACCCGTCATCGCTGGCAGATGAAAAGGAAGGTCTTGGCAAAGGACTCTCCCTTCCATAATATGAAATATAAACTTTTGAATAACTGTCATTTCTGTACCTGATTGTGAATGTATTATTCCCAACAACATAGGGAGCAAAATACAATATATTCTGGCCTCCATTCAATACCATAAAATTCTGCTGAGAAAACCTGGATCTTTTATCAACAATTAAGAATCGCTGATTCTCATCTTTTCGCAACAAATCAGTCGCTTTTATCTTTAATTCATAAATTTTTCCTGTATCAGCCTTTACCGGTATCCGGCCAATAAATCTCTTACTTGCTTCTTCACGATTGAAAGTATAAACGTATCTGCCACTATCAATAACCGGATTTTTATTTCCCTCATCAAATTCCCTCATTATAAACTCAATCTTTACTTTCCCTGCATATACTCCTTCCTTATTGTCTTGATTATAAAGTAATTCTACTGGAAAAATCTTAACCAGCAGGTCTGATGTATCATCGGAACTATGATAGATATTATAATCAGGATGCAATCTTGAGGTGCCGGGATTGTAAATGTCAGCAAAATTTCTGTCAATTGTGACTTTCAGCGGGCCTTCGCACGATATTATAAGGAATGATATAATAAACAGGTATTGGCTTGTTAACTTCCTGATATACATGTTTTTATATGACATCGACATATTTAAAACTTTTAATAAAGGTACTTATTTTATAAAAGTTATAATATTTTTTCTCATTATTAAAGAATAAAATATTTAATAATTTTATATCCGTTAACAATAACATATTATCCTGAAACAGAAAACTAAATACCCGGTACTGGAAAAGCTCGAGATTACCGGCATCGCAGCTGAAGGTAAGGCAATAGCCAGGACCAACGGTCTTGTAGTCTTTGTTAAAAATCTGGTTCCGGGAGATATTGCCGATATAAAAATAAAAAGCCGGCATAAAAATTATCTGACAGGCTATCCGGTTAAAATTCATAAACTATCCCCAAAGCGCATTACTCCTTTTTGTGAATATTTTGGCATATGTGGCGGCTGTAACTGGCAACAACTGCCATATGAAGAACAACTCAAATATAAACAACAGCAGGTTGCTGATAACCTCGAACGAATCGGTAAGGCAGGGTCACAGGAGATATGCAGTATCATACCTTCTGTTATGCTTACAAATTACAGGAATAAACTTGAATTTGCCTTTTCCGAGAACCGCTGGTTTTTAAAAAATGAAATCCATGGAACTAATGAAAGTCCCACCCGAAAAGCCCTAGGATTTCATATTCCTGAAATGTACAACAGGGTTCTTGATATTAAAAAATGCTATCTCCAGGAAGAACCATCCAATCAGATCCGTAATGCTATCAGGGAATACGCCCTGGAAAAGGACTTTGATTTTTTTAATCGCAGGAAACAACAGGGATTCCTCAGGAATCTAATAATAAGGAATACATCAGCAGGAGAATGGATGGTTGTTCTTTCGTTTTTTCGTGATGAAAAAGAGGCTATTGAAGGATTAATGTCATATATCTCGCAGAAATTCACTGAAATAACCTCACTGATGTATGTAATAAATCCAAAAGGTAACGATACAATTAGTGATTTACCTGTTTTTCAATTTAAAGGCAGTAACTGTATAACCGAAAAAGTTGATAACCTGATATTCAAAATCGGACCCAGGTCATTTTTCCAGCCCAATACTCAATTAACGGATACTTTGTATAAAGTAGTAGCAGACCTGACCGGTTTGAAAGGAAATGAAGTTGTATATGATCTTTATACCGGTATAGGAGCAATAGCAATTTATATCTCCAGGCAGTGCATGAAAGTGATCGGAATAGAAAATATAGCTGAGGCAGTAGAAAATGCCAGAGAAAATGCAATAATTAATAATATAAAAAATGCTGAGTTTATTGCAGGAGATGTTAAAGATATATTGACCAGCCAGTTTATTATAGAAAAAGGCAAACCGGACACAGTTATCGTTGATCCTCCAAGATCAGGAATCCATAAAGCCGTAACCGGAAAGTTAATTTCCCTGCAACCCGGTAAAATTGTCTATGTAAGCTGCAATTCGGCTACACAGGCAAGAGATATAAATTTATTATCAGAGAAATATAAAATAAAGAAGGTCCAGCCGATTGATATGTTTCCTCATACACATCATGTTGAGAACATTATATTACTGGAACTTATATGAGATAAAATTTTTTTATATTAATCAAATATTTTATTAATTTGGTTTAACATAATACCATCAAAAATTTTAATTCAGTCATGAGTAATTTCTTTCAGAGTGCTTTCCAGTTTTTTTTTCTTGTCGGATATGTTATTCTTTATATAGTATCCATAATCATTTTGCGTCCATTCCGTCTGCACAGGAAAAGAAAAAAATCAACCATATCACTTAAAATAAGTTATCTTTTATACCTGGCCCTTTTTCTGGTATTTACATATCTTCTGTTGTTCGGGAATAAAGAACCTTCTGAAGAAGATGTACCTTATGATACACTTTTTAATTTTCACTTCCTGTTATTTCTTACTGCCACTGTTGTCCCAAATATTGGAATAATGGTAAGGAAAAAAATCAAGAAGAACAGGATTGAATACAATGTTATGTTTACTTTAATTAACACTGTCTATTTTATTTATCTTTTCTATTTATGTATTTCCAAAGAATGGGCCCTTCTATGAATGTTAACAAGTCTTTAAATGATTACTAAAATACCGGTAGAAATATTAAGGATCGAAAATGACGGCCACCATATCATCATCAGGGGAAAGATAAACGGGAAAGAGTCTTTTTTTATAGTTGACACGGGAGCTTCCAGATCCGTATTTAATGCCGCCCTTCCCGGTGTTAAAGCCAAAGATGATGTATTATTATCCCGTAATTATCCAAACGCAATTACATTAACTACTGACGAGATCCCTTCAACAGCCGGAATTATTAATAAACTTCAACTGGGAGAATTAATAATTTATGATTACGAGGCGACACTGATCGATATGAAACATATTAATGAGCTCTACCGCAACATTTCAGGAAAAATAATCAAGGGACTGATAGGAAACGATCTGCTTATAAAACATCAGGCTGTAATTGACTATTCAAGTCAGGTCCTGATTCTGAATTATTAGCCTTCCGATGCCTGGTAATCTATTCACTATCAGACCTTAAGTGTTAAAAACTCCCTTCATATAAGTATATTTGCTAATTTTAAATTATGGTTAAATATCTTATAATATTTAATTTGCTTGTAATAAATAACCTGCTATTACGTGCTATTGGTAATGACAGGGATTCACTTGTTAAATACAGCGATATTACGTTCACAACCGACTTCGAAAGGCAAGTGATTAGTGACTATCTTAATTACGGGGAGCCCCGGTATTTCAGCCTGTTTTTAGCAACATCCCCGGATATTGATATCCGGAAAGCACAGAATTATTCAGATTTATATGATCTTTTTTTTAAGAATTCTTTCTCGGGCAGGTTCCGGAAATATAATCATAAAAAGAAAATAAAGATCATTTACAGATCTGTACACAGTACTTTTCTTAACAGGTATGAATTTAATACTTCCTTTGATAAAATATTCTATAGCGGTGATTATAACTGTGTTACAGCTACAGCCTTATTCGGAATAATACTTGCCCGCCTGGATATTCCTTTTTATATTATTGACACACCCATACATGTATATATAGTAACCTATCCCGATAAAAAACATATCAAAATTGAATCAGCCGGTCCCTATAGTGGTTATTTTGTTTATAATCAAACTATGAAAAGAACTTTTATCGAATTTTTTAAGTCACGCAGGATTATTGATGAAAATGAATACTATGACTCATCTGTTGATGAATTATTTGATAAATATTATTTCCATGGGAACAAAATAACCCTTAAAGAACTTATTGGTATACAATATTTGAATAATGCCGCATTTAATATCCTGGAAGATAAGCTTATTGAGAGCTACATAAATATGGAAAAGTCATATTTGTTCTATCCCACTGAAAATACTGAAAATCTATTATACCACTATCTGATTAAAATTATACCTTCCCTGAATTATGAGGAACCGGGAGATCTTGATTACCTGGTTAAATTAACAAGGTATTCGTCTGAAGAATTTATTAAAAAAACAATAAATTCTGAATTCCTGAAAATTACAGAGACATATCTTATAAATAAAGGTGAGTCTGAATACTATGACGAGATATTTAAATATCTTTCGGAAAAGATTAAAAATAATAGTTATCTGAAAGGGATAGCATACACATATTATTTCGAAAAAGGCAAATTTCTAATCAGTAATGACAAACCGGCAGATGGTCATAATTTATTCATGAAAGTCCTTGAACTAGCCCCGAATGACAAGGATATTCAGGCAGCATTTGTTCAATCACTGAAAGTAATACTGGAACAGTCAGATATATATGAGGCAGTTGAAAAAATTGAAGCCTGTTCCGATAAGTTCAGGGAATTATCTGTTAACAGAAAATTCATTGAATTAAAGATGGCTGTTTATTTAAAAGCAGCTATCCGGAGCATAAACACTAATAATGTAATTCAGGGTGAGGAATTCCTGAAAAAGTTTGAAATCCTTTATAAAAGTGCGCACGGTATAAAGGTGGAAGATCATCTGGTTGGTGAGGCATATTCAGGTTTGAGTGTATTCTATTTTAAGAGAGGACTTTATAACAAAGCTAAAGAATGTCTTCAAAGAGGCCTGGAGTATGCTCCTGTCAATAAACAACTGAAAATTGGAATAAGCTCTTTCTGATTTTAATGTTGTATGGCAAGGTTATAAGTCCTTTGTGTTATATATGTATTTCCAAGTCCGGTCCTTGCCCTGGCAATAATATTTATTTTCTGAAATTTCACATATCCTTGAGGAACGTCATATACTCTCGTCGCCACTCCGTTTTTGGAAGGTATCTCGTACATGTACTTTTTAAGATATTTCCCCGAATCCAAATCATCCAAATAAAAATGAACATCGCTTAAGCGCCTGGATAAATAAATATTTAAAATAAACCTGTCTGCTGTAGCAATCTGGTTAACCTCCTTAATAATTATTGCAGGGTAGTCTGTTATCAATTTGCCTTCACCGGTATATTCCTTAAGTCCAACTCCCGGCTGATCATCTTTAAAAGGTATCTCTGCCTGCAAATTGCCATTTTCATAATACTTTTTCTGAATACCATTTAACTTATTATTAAAAAACGGATTTATGGTATATGGATTACCATTTTCATAATACCATACAGCATCTCCTTCTCTTACTCCATTCTTATACATAATTGTGGAATGTACCTTACCTGAAGAATAATAATTTGTGGATTTCCCTTCTTTTTTACCATTCACAAAATTTACAGCTGAAAGCAACCTGCCATCAATGCTGTAGTTCTTTGTTATGCCATTACGTTTATTATCTTTCACAGATATTACCGCCTTAACTTTGCCATTTGAAAAAAACTCCCTTACAATTCTGATATCCTCATCTGAATTCTTCTTATTTTTCCCGGTACCTGAGTTTCTGCATGAAGAAATTACCAGGCATAACATTATTGGAATTACTAAAATTCTTTTCATTCTGCAGTTCATTAAAAATTTGGTGGCAACACTATAAGCAATACTACTAAATATTTAAATATCAAAATTAATTAAATATTGAGTGTAATTAATTATCATTAAGTATAATCATTTATTTTCTTATGAAACGAACATGAATTTTTTTAATCATAAATTCTCAAAAAAGCATGATTAAAATAAATTTATGTGAGAACGAGCAAAGCGAGTGGTTGCATTCGTTCTCAAATTTTTAATTAATTTATTTTTAAATAATTATAAAATTTTAAACGAATGAAAATTTTAATATATTTGCGCCACTATTTGACAAGACAGCATTAAAATTAAAAAATCAAACCAAAATGCGAACCAAAGGAGCCATATGGGCATTAGCTATTGTACTTGCTCTTGCATGTATTTACCAGTTATCTTTTACCTTTAAAACCAACCTGATAAAAAAACGTGCAAAAAAATATGCTATAGAAAAAAATGATCCTGCAATGGAAGATCATTATATTGATTCTATTGCCAAAAAAAAATATGTATATAATTTTCTCGGACTAAAAAAATATACATACAGGGAATGCCAGGAAAGAGAAATAAACCTTGGACTGGATCTGCGTGGCGGGATGAATGTAATTCTTGAAGTTTCTGTAGCTGACGTCATAAAATCCCTCGCTAATTACAGCAAAGACACTACCTTTAATAAAGCTATTGCACTGGCCAAAAAATGGCAGCTCGAAACAAATGAGGATTTTGTCTCCTTATTTGGCAAGGCATTTGAAGAAATAAATCCGGATGGAAGGTTGGCAGCTCTGTTTCTCTATAGCCTCAAAGACAGGATAGATTATAATTCGGATAACGATAAGGTATTGGATGCCATAAGAGAAGAAACTAATGATGCCATTGAAAATTCATACAATATCATTCGTACAAGAATTGACCATTTCGGAGTAGTGCAGCCTAATGTTCAGAAACTTGAAGGAGGTGAAAGGATCCTTGTTGAACTGCCAGGAGTGGAAGAGAAGGACAGGATAAGAAAATTATTGCAGGGAACTGCCAATCTTGAATTCTGGGCCACATATGAGAATAGTGAAGTATATGAGAGTCTTCTTAATGCAAACAAAGTTGTTAAGGCTTACCTGGATGAAAAAAATAGGCTGGCTGAAGAGACTACTCTTAATGAAGCTAAAAGTACTAAAAAACCTGAATCAACACCGCCAGGTCCCAAAAAGCTTAAAAATGAAAAAGTCCCTTCATTATTATCAGATATAGACAGCCTTCAAAGTGAGGGAGCTGAGTCAATACTATCACAAATAAAACAAGCTGATTCATCAGCAATTGATTCTCTCCAGGAGAGAGAAGATTACCCGCTGTTTAATTTACTTTATCCTTATATCACGAGAGATCAGCAACTTATACCCGGCTGTAGAATCGGGTGGGCTTTTAAATACGATACTGCTAAGGTTGGCCTTTATATGAGGCTGGCAATGGAAAAAGGTATATTCCCTCAAAATTTCAGATACTTCTGGTCAGCAAAACCTGCCGAAGATCCTGATAACAAATATGAGTCTGAAATATTTTATTTGCACGCGATTAAAGCTAATACAAGGGATGGCCGGGCTCCGCTAAATGGTGATGTTATTACAGGCGCCAGGGAGAGCTTTGATGATGTAAGGGGAACTGCTGAAGTGCTTATGACTATGAACAGTGAGGGGACAAAAGACTGGGCCAAAATGACAAGGGACAATGTCGGAAGGGTAGTCGCCATATCAATGGATAATCTTGTATTTTCCGATCCAAGGGTTTCTGAAGAAATAAATACAGGCAGTTAAAGGATTACGGTTGTATCCGATAGTGAATACCAGGACCTTGCAAACCTCATAAAGTCAGCTACACTTCCTGCTCCCTGCAAAATAGTACAGGAAGAAATAATAGGACCATCATTAGGGAAGGATTCAATTCGTTCAGGTTTGATTTCATTTATTATAGCATTCATTGTTATCCTGGCATACATGATTTTTTATTACAGCCATAGAGCGGGTCTGATTGCTGATATAGCCCTGCTGGCGAACATGTTCTTTATTATCGGAGTACTTGCTTCCCTGCAGGCAGCATTAACATTACCCGGAATAGCGGGTATAGTGCTGACAATAGGTATGTCAGTTGACGCCAATGTATTGATTTATGAACGAATAAGGGAAGAGGTGGCAGCCGGCAAAGGTATCAAACTGGCAATTGCAGATGGTTATAAAAATGCATATTCAGCAATTATCGATTCAAATTTAACTACCGGCATAACGGGCGTAATATTGTTGCTTGTTGGAACAGGGCCGATTAAAGGATTTGCGACTACTCTTGTAATTGGTATATGCACATCTCTTTTTTCCGCTATATTCATAACACGCCTTATATTCGAGATATACCTGAAAAGAAGTGCAAACAGAATTACATTTGCTACAAGCTTTACTGAAGGTGCATTTAAGAATATAAATATAAATTTCATAGGAAACAGAAAACCTTATTATATTATTTCTTTGACTTTAATAGTAATTGGAATAGGTTCCCTCATATACAGGGGCCTCGACCAGGGAGTTGACTTTACAGGAGGAAGAAACTATATTATTGAATTCGATAAACCTGTCAAAAATACTGAGGTTGCCACAGCACTTGAAAATGAACTTGGAGAAAGGCCACAGGTTATTATGTTTGGCTCTCAACACAAAGTCAGAATTTCCACTCAGTATAAGATTAATGATGATGATCCGGGAATAGATGAAGAAATTCAGAAAAAACTGTATGCAGGATTAAAGCCCATGTTGGGGGATAGTGTATCCTTTGAGGACTTTAACACCAAAAACTGGCAGGGTACGCAAAAGGTAGGACCAACAATTGCCGATGATATTAAACGGCAGGCAGTTGTTGCAATCTTTTTTGCCCTTGTATTCATGTTTCTCTACATATTATTTAGATTCAGGAACTGGCAATTCGGACTGGGTGCCGTGGCGGCACTAATCCATGATACATTGATTATCCTGGGATTGTTTTCCCTGTTCTATGGGATAATGCCATTCTCACTTGAGATTGACCAGACATTTATAGCAGCCATACTTACTGTAGTCGGTTACTCCGTCAATGATACTGTCGTTGTTTTTGACAGGATAAGGGAATATCTGAGAGAATTCAGGAAAAGGGAAATGCCGGAAATTATGAACATGGCACTTAACAGCACTTTAAGCCGGACATTTAATACTTCAATGAGTACATTTATTGTTTTATTGACTATTTTTGTCTTCGGCGGCGAAAGCATTAAAGGATTCACTTTTGCGTTGCTTGTAGGTATTGTTGTAGGTACATACTCTTCAGTTTTTATTGCAACTCCTCTGGTTTATGATACTATAAGGCGCGGTGAATCAGGAAGGGTCCTCAGCGCAAAAAGAAAAACATAATTTTAATTAATATATACCCGGCCCTGTCTCATTTGAGATAGGGCTTTTTTATTATATTTGTGGAATATTTTAAGAGTATATGAATTTTATCCTTTTATTCATTAGTGGCCCCGAAATTATTGTTATTTTGCTTGTAGTTTTACTATTGTTCGGATCAAAGAAAATCCCTGAATTTGCCAGGGGAATAGGCAAAGGGATGCGCGAGTTCAGAAAAGCTACTGAAGATATCAAGAAAGAAATCAATGAAGAAACAAGCGAAATAGAAAAGGATATAAAGAAAATGAAAGAAAACATAACAGGTGATTAATACCTTTCCCTTTGCTATTATAATTTCATTTATTTAAGAACACTCCTTAAAAAATATATGGAATATTATTTTTATTTGATTGCAGGTTTTGTAATACTTCTATATAGCGGAAATTATTTAGTCAAGGGAAGTGTTTCACTGGCTAACCGGTATAAGGTTCCCAGGCTTGTTATAGGAGTTACCCTGGTATCTTTCGGCACGTCCGCACCGGAACTGTTTGTTAGCGTCATCGCCGCACTGAAAGATAAAGGTGCTATTTCGGTTGGAAATGTTATCGGCTCAAATATTGCCAATATTGCACTGGTACTGGGAATAACATCAATCATATTCCCTATAACCGTAAAAACCAATGCTACCAAATTTAACTGGCCTGTTATGATGGCAGCAAGCATATTATTCTATATTTTCATCTTAAACGGGTTTCTTAAATTCTGGGAGGGACTGGTTTTTTTAGTATTCCTGAACATTTATTTGTTTCTCACCTTTTTTTATTCAGGTAAAGATTATGAATTTGAAAAAGAAAAAAAAATACAGGCTCACTTATCGCTTGGCCTGGCATTGGTTATAATTATTTTATCATCGGCCGGACTGGGAATTGGATCTTATTTGCTTGTAGACAGCGCTGCAAATATTGCCGACAGTCTGGGTATTGAAAAAAGAGTAATATCCATATCCCTGATAGCTTTTGGCACAAGTGTTCCTGAGCTCGCAACTTCAATAATTGCTGCTTTCAGGAAAGAAATGGATATTTCAATTGGTAATATCATAGGTTCAAATATTTTCAATATTTTGGGTGTCCTCGGCATAGCAAGCATAATAACTCCTATATCCATAGCACACGAAATGAAACTAAAAACTGATATACTCTGGATGCTGGGTATTTCAGTTATTCTGTTCCTGTTTATGCTGCCTCTGAAAGGAGGTAAATTAACACGTCTGAAAGGAATTATTTTATTTGCAATATATTGTATATATATTTATTGGTTATTTATGACAAATTCTTTGGAAAAGTGATAGAAGTTGAAAACATAACAAAATATTTTGGTACACTGCAGGTTTTGAAAGGTATCAACTTAAAAATAGAGAAAGGTGAAATAGTGGCTGTTATGGGCGCCAGTGGTGCCGGTAAAACTACCCTGCTGCAAATAATTGGAACATTACTGAAGCCTAATTCAGGTTTAATAATAGTGAATAACACCGATGTCATTAAATTGAAAGATAAACAACTGGCAAAATTCAGAAATAAACATATCGGGTTTGTTTTCCAGTTTCATCATTTACTGCCTGAATTTACTGCTCTTGAAAATGTTTGCATTCCGGCCTTTGTTGGGAAAATTCCGAGGCAGACAGCGGAAGCAAAAGCCAGGGAAATTCTGAGATTCCTGAATCTTGAAGACAGGCTGGACCATAAACCTAATGAACTCTCCGGCGGTGAACAACAAAGGGTGGCTGTTGCACGTGCCTTAATAAACAATCCTGATGTTATTCTGGCCGATGAACCGTCAGGAAATCTTGATACAAAAAATAAAAAGGAACTGCATAATCTGTTCTTTTCACTCAGGGACAAATATAATCAGACAATCGTAATTGCTACACACGACAAAGAACTGGCAAATATGTCTGATAGAATGTTAATAATAGATGACGGAAAAATATCAGACTGATATAAAAGAATTCCTGGACGAAAAATACAATCAGTATAACAGGCCTGAATTTATAGAAACTGACCCTATAAGTGTTCCCCATATATTTTCCGATCATAAGGATATTGAAATAGCAGGATTTTTTACGGCAACTATTGCCTGGGGCCAAAGAAATACCATAATAAAAAACGGGCTGCAATTAATGCAACTGATGGATAACCTGCCGCATGATTTTATAATAAATGCAGGTGAGAGTGATTATAAATATTTCAGAAATTTTAAGCACAGAACATTTAATTATGTTGATGCTGTCTATTTTATAAAGTCCCTGAAGAATATTTATACATACCACGGGGGTATTAAATCTTTATTCGAAAATAGTTATAAAAAATCCGGCGACCTGAAAAATGCTATCATTGATTTCAGAAAGATATTTTTTGAAATTCCTCCTCCCGGAAGAACTTTAAGGCATATTTCTGATGTAAGTAAAAGGGCCGCTGCAAAACGTATTAATATGTTTCTGAGATGGATGATCAGGAAGGACCGGCGCGGTGTGGATTTTGGCATATGGGATAAAATTCCGGGCTCAGCATTATATATACCACTGGATGTCCATACGGGCTCCGTATCACGAAAACTGGGATTGCTTAAAAGGAAACAGAACGATTGGATGGCCGTGGAGGAACTCACAGAGATGCTGCGCAGGTTTGACAGTAATGACCCCGTTAAATACGACTTTGCGCTATTCGGACTGGGGATTAGGGATATTTTATTTTAATATTTTCGGTTTATTTATTTGTATATTCCGCTCATTATGAGCTTAAGTTTTAAAGACTGGCTGGTAATATCGCTGTTTGTTCTGATAATTTTACTTATTTGTCTCAGGTTCAGAAAAAGCAGCAGCAGGAGCATTAATGACTTCTTTCTCAGTGGAAGAAAGCTCCCGTGGTATGTGGCCGGACTTTCAATGCTTGCAACAACCTTTGCCATTAACGGTCCTGCCCTGATAACAGAATATGTTAATCAGAAAGGTATATCAGGCAACTGGATATGGTGGAGTATGTTGATCGGGGGGACATTCTTCACCTTTTTCCTTGCAAATTTGTGGAGAAGGGCAGGCATTCTTACCGAAGTTGAATTTGTGGAACTCAGATATAGCGGTAAAGCTGCCCGTTTTTTGCGCTTATTTAAATCGGTATATTTCGGATTATTCTTAAATATTGTAATAATGGTATGGATAAGTATTGCAATGAAGAATATTCTAAAATTGCTTTTTAATATTCCTGATTCACAGCAATATATTTATCTCATCATCGCAATGATAATAGCAGTCACCTGTTCTGTGCTGGCAGGATTGAGAGGTATAGCCTATATAAATTTATTTCAGTTCATTATAACTTTTGCAGGCTCAGTTGTTTTATCGGTTGCCGTACTTTCATCCTACAAAATATCAGGCATTGCAGGTTTAAAAGTGCAGCTCAATGAGCTTTCTGCTGACTATCTGAATTTTTTCCCTAAAGTTTATTCATCAGCGCGAACACCGATCCCGGCTTTCTCTGTCACCATAACAACCTTGCTGGCATTTGTAGGAATTCAGTGGTGGGCAAGCTGGTCCCCCGCCTATGATCCCGGGGGTGGAGGATCTATGGTACAGCGCATAATGAGTGTGAAGACCGAAAAGGAATCAATAATGGCTGCTTTATTATGCCAGGTAATTAATTATGTTGTAAGACCGTGGCCGTGGATAATAATCGGACTCTCCACTATTATTCTTATTCCCGGTACACATGCAGCAAACCAGGGCCTTGCATGTTATAAAGCTATGAAGGAATACATGCCATACGGGTTAACAGGATTTCTGTTAATATCCTTTCTTGGTATCTATATTAGTATATTATCTGTCCAGTTAAACACAGGAGCCAGCTTCCTGGTAAATGACCTGTATAAAAGATTTATTGCCGGGGAAGAGAAACTTAAAAATCCTGAAAAAAAAGAAAAGCATTATGTGCTCATCAGCAGGCTAATGATAATAATCCTGATGTGTGTTGCATTATACGTAACAACATTTTTCGAATCAGTAAACAAATTATGGGAATTTATTCTGGCGTGTTTCAGCGGGTACGGACTTGTTTTAATTCTAAGGTGGTTCTGGTGGCGCATTAATGCATGGAGTGAAATTATTGCTGCCACAGTGCCGTTTATACTGGTTTATATCTTAAATGTGTTTTTTAAAACAGAATTCCCCGGTAACTTATATTTAATAACCGGAGGAACAACTGCTGCCTGGATAATAATTACTTTTCTTACCAAACCTGTCAATAATAAGGTGTTAACGGTATTCTGCAAAAAAATAAGGCCAACCGGATTCTGGGGAAAGTACTCACAGTATACAAAGAAGTATCCGGACCAGTATATCCTGGCATTATTCATGAGCTGGATAAGCTCTATCATTATGATTTATTCTTTACTTTTCTTTACAGGTAAGCTTATATTCAAAGAGTATATGTCTGCTTTCGGATGGCTTCTGGCAGCAATAATATATTTTGCCTTCCTCAGAGGGGCCATAAAAGTTATTGATAAAGGTAATAACATTATTCACAGGTATAAACAAACCATTGGTGATTAATTGTTTAAATCATATTGGCTCTATTTTTTGCCTTTATTTTTTATTACATTAATTTTAACAGGTTCAAAAATTAATTGTTACAATTTGCCTGACACTGAAAAAACGGTTGAAACCCCCTTAATGAAACAATATTTCAATATTAAGGGAAAACATCCTGACGCTATACTATTGTTCAGGGTTGGTGATTTTTATGAGACATTTGGAGATGATGCAAGGAAAGCATCCGAGATCCTGGGTATAACACTGACAAAGAGGGCTAATGGTGCGGCATCATTTGTTGACCTTGCGGGTTTTCCCTATCATGCAATTGACACTTATCTGCCCAAGCTGGTGAGAGCCGGACAGCGTGTTGCTATTTGCGAACAGCTCGAGGATCCAAAGCTTGCCAAAAAAATTGTAAAACGCGGGATAACGGAACTGGTAACACCCGGAGTATCATTAAACGATAATGTACTGGATCATAAGGAAAATAACTTTCT
>CAZOLY010000076.1:0-15475 GCA_964580815.1 uncultured Bacteroidales bacterium | reverse complement strand
TAGTTAAGACATATGGTTGTGCATTATATGGAGTTAATGCTGAAATCATAACTATAGAAGTTAATGCCAGCCGGGGAGCAAAGTTTTTTTTGGTTGGGCTTCCTGACAATGCGGTAAAGGAGAGCAAGCAGCGTATAGAATCGGCCTTAAAATCGAATGATTACAAATGGCCAGGGAGAAGGCTTATTATTAATATGGCTCCCGCCAATATCAGGAAAGAGGGGTCAGCATATGATCTGCCCCTTGCGATAGGAATTCTTGCTGCATCTGAGCAAATAAGAAGTGAGAATATTAACCAGTATGTTATTATGGGAGAACTTTCACTTGACGGCAGTCTGCGGCCAATCAGGGGAGCATTACCAATAGCTATTGAGGCAAGGAGCCGGGGATTTAAGGGATTTATTCTGCCGGAACATAACGCCAGGGAAGCTGCAGTTGTTGATAAACTTGACATTTACGGGGTGGGAAATATCAGGGAGGTAGCTTCTTTTTTTAACAATAAGTCTGGACTCTCTCCTACAATGGTCGATACACGTAATGATTTTTTTTCAAACATAAGCACTTATGATGTCGATTTTGCTGATGTGCGGGGCCAGGAGAATGTTAAAAGGGCTTTGGAAATAGCTGCTGCAGGAGGGCATAACATTATAATGGTCGGTTCGCCAGGAGCAGGAAAAACAATGCTGGCCAAAAGACTGCCTACTATATTGCCACCACTAACTTTGCATGAAGCATTGGAAACAACAAAAATTCATTCTGTGGCAGGCAAGATTGAAAAAGATACATCCTTAATAACGTGCAGGCCCTTTCGTTTTCCGCATCACACTATTTCGGATGTCGCCCTTGTGGGAGGGGGCACTTATCCTCAGCCCGGGGAGATTTCCATGGCTCACAACGGAGTACTTTTTCTGGATGAGTTGCCTGAGTTTAAAAGAACAGTGCTCGAGGTGATGAGGCAACCCCTGGAGGACAGGAAAATAACCATTTCGCGATCAAAGTTTACAGTTGAATATCCGGCAAGTTTCATGCTTGTGGCTTCCATGAATCCCTGCCCCTGTGGATATTACAATCATCCTGAAAAGGAATGTGTATGTCCGGCAGGTGTTGTCAGAAAATACCTTAACAGAATATCCGGACCCCTGATGGATAGAATAGATATACATATCGAAGTTGTGCCGGTTCCATTCGACAGGTTATCGGAGCAGAGAAAAGCAGAAAGCAGTGAGATTGTAAGATACAGGGTCGTTAAAGCCAGAAGGGCGCAACTTGAAAGATATAAGAAATTTACAGGCATATATAACAATGCACAGATGACACCTGCCTTACTTAGGGAGATTTGTATTCTTAACCGTGAATGCAGCACCCTTTTAAAAAATGCAATGGAAAAACTGGGACTTTCAGCAAGGGCATATAACAGAATTTTAAAGGTATCACGTACCATAGCTGATCTTGACTTATGCGGACATATAATGCCGGCCCATCTTGCCGAAGCAATTCAATACAGGAGTCTGGACAGGGAAAGCTGGGCAGGATGATTGTTGGCAGACTAAATAAGTTAATAATATTCAGTTTAATTTAATAACTTAATATTTTGCCGCAGATATTTTTAAGTATATTTGCAGCTTTGAAAAAATATTGGATTATGCATGCCAATTACATGAAATTGATTTGCTTCGATATTATTGTAAATCAGAATAATAATTTATAACTTAATGTTAAATAAATAAAATCAATAAAAAATGATTAATATATACTGGTTTATTCCTGCAGGTGCCATTTTAGCCCTTGTTTTTGCATACTTTTTCTTTAAGAGCATGATGAAAAATCCGGAAGGGACTGACAGAATGAAAGAAATTGCGCAGTATGTACGGGAGGGGGCAATGGCTTATATATCACGTCAATATAAAGTAGTCGGATTAATTTTTATATGCCTGGTAGTAATTCTGCTGATTCTTGCCTATTTAGGGGTCCAGAATCCGTTCGTGCCTGTAGCATTTCTTACAGGGGGTACTTTTTCGGGACTTTGCGGATTCCTGGGAATGAGAACGGCGACCTATGCGTCATCAAGGACTGCCCAGGGAGCAACTTCATCCCTGAACAAGGGATTGCAGATAGCCTTCCGCAGCGGAGCGGTAATGGGACTCGTAGTTGTGGGTTTCGGACTTCTGGATATTGCAGCCTGGTTTTTAATTCTAAATAAGCTTGTTTATACGCCCGAAAATATGGAAAAGGGGCTTCATTTTCTTGGGCTGACACTGGTGCACCATAATCCTGCCTATGTTGTGGACGGTATGATCACAGACCTGGGAGAAAAGGTCAAACTTTTTGAGATTACTGCCACTATGATAACTTTTGGTATGGGTGCTTCAACACAGGCACTGTTTGCACGTGTGGGAGGAGGCATTTATACCAAGGCTGCTGATGTGGGGGCTGACCTTGTAGGTAAAGTTGAAGCCGGGATACCCGAGGATGACCCGCGTAACCCTGCAACCATTGCTGATAATGTCGGAGACAATGTAGGTGATGTCGCAGGTATGGGAGCTGACCTCTATGAATCATACTGCGGATCAATTCTGGCTACTGCCGCATTGGGAGCAGCATTGCCCGTATTAATACTCAAGAATAAAGGAATACTCCCAGGAGACTTTACACTTATTAAGGCCGTCATAGCCCCGATGATCGTTGCTGCGGCAGGTATTATATTATCCATATTGGGGATATTTATGGTCAGGGCCAAAGAGTCGGCGACACAGAAGAACCTGTTGCATGCCTTGTTGATCGGCACCGGCGGCAGTTCACTGCTGATTCTCGGAGCTGTAGCATTTATGGCCTATACGGGATGGATAACATGGGGCATTTTTGGCTCGGTGGTTTCGGGATTAATAGCCGGAGTGATAATCGGACAAGGGACTGAATATTATACATCAGACGAATATAAACCCACCCGGGGTATTGCGAGACAGGCTCAGCAAGGCCCGGCCACTACAATTATCGATGGTATAGCCGTCGGGATGTACTCGACATGGATACCGGTCATAACCATAGTATTAGGTATTATAGCTGCCTATGGTTTTGCCGGAGGTTTTAAACATTTTGCCATAGGCGTATACGGAATTGGTTTTGCTGCCGTTGGGATGCTTTCAACATTAGGAATAACCCTTGCTACCGATGCATTCGGACCGATTGCTGATAATGCAGGAGGAAATGCAGAGATGTCAAAGCTGCCTCACGAGGTGAGGGAAAGGACAGATGCACTTGATATGTTGGGTAATACTACGGCTGCTACAGGCAAGGGATTTGCAATAGGTTCGGCAGCACTGACAGCCCTGGCACTTCTTGCAGCATATATTGAAGAAGTAAGGCTCTGGCTGGGGAAACTTGCAGGGGCAGGGTATAAGCAGGTAGGCGATATATTATTTTATAATGATAATATCCCTTTGCTGAAAGAAGGGGAAAAAGCTGTACAGATAGCAGGTGCAACAGTAAGGGATTTTGTTGAGGCCTATAACCTTTCATTGTTTAATCCGTTATTGCTGGGAGGATTATTTATAGGTGCCATGATGGCTTTTGTTTTCTGTGCGATGACTATGAAAGCAGTGGGGCGGGCAGCAGGGGCCATGGTTGACGAAGTAAGAAGGCAGTTCCGTGAAATCGCCGGAATTATGGAAGGGAAGGCGACTCCTGAATATGCCAAATGCGTTGCTATCTCGACAAAAGGAGCACAGAAAGAAATGATTATCCCCTCACTGCTGGCAATAATTGTGCCCGTTACAGTAGGTGTGCTGCTGGGGGTGGCAGGTGTTGTCGGACTGCTGGCAGGAGGACTTACTGCAGGATTTACGCTTGCCTGTATGCTCAACAATGCAGGAGGGGCATGGGACAATGCCAAGAAATTCATTGAAAAGGGGAATTACGGAGGCAAGGGCAGTGCGGCTCATAAGGCAGGTATCGTCGGCGATACAGTCGGCGATCCGTTCAAAGATACTTCAGGGCCCTCCCTGAACATACTTATTAAGCTTATGACAATGGTGTCTGTTGTTATGGCCGGACTAACAGTTGCATTAGGCTTTTTTGCAGGTTAACATTATATGTTTATTTTTCAGTTTGTACGGCATTGAGCTCGGCGATTTTAACAATGACTTCAACAGCCTTTTCCATAGATTTTATGGGGACATATTCGTATTTGCTGTGAAAATTATGCCCTCCCGCAAATATGTTGGGGCAGGGTAATCCCATATAGGATAATTTTGCACCGTCAGTACCCCCCCTTATCGGTACAATCTTGGGAGATACTCCCGCAGCATTCATTGCTTTTATTGCCAGGCTGATAATATCAAACCGGGGCTCAATTATTTCACGCATATTGTAATATTGATCTACCATAGTGATTTTAATTGTCCGGTTCCCGTATTTTAAATTTAAATGGTCTACAATCCTTATAAGCAGGTCCTTTTTCCTGTTAAACTTTGACTTGTCATGATCACGGATGATATAATTAACGGTAGTACTATCAACCGAACCGCTGATATCAGTAAGATGATAAAATCCCTCATGGCCTTCGGTGTGTGCCGGACTTTGATGGCCGGGCAGCATGCTGTTAAGCTCCATAGCTACAAGCATCGAGTTTTTCATCTTATTTTTTGCCGAACCCGGGTGAACATTCAATCCTTTAATGGTTATCTTTGCCCGTGCGGCATTAAAATTTTCATATTCCAGCTCACCCAGGGGTCCCCCGTCAACCGTATAGGCAAAGTCTACGTTAAACTTCTTAACATCAAATTTATCTGTACCCCTCCCTATTTCTTCATCCGGATTAAATGCTACCCTTATTTTACCATGCTTTATTTCGGGATGTTTTATCAGATATTCAACAGCAGTGATTATCTCAGCAATTCCTGCCTTATCATCAGCACCCAACAAGGTATTTCCGTCAGTAGTGATTATTGACTGACCTATATAATTATTGAGATCAAGAAATTCTTTGGGCGATAATACAATATTTGCTTTTTTATTTAGTATTATATTTTTTCCGAAATACTGCTCAATAATCCTGGGCTCAACATTTTTGGCAGTTATGTCGGGTGATGTGTCGAGGTGGGCAATAAATCCAATAGTTGGCACAGTGTCTTTTGTGTTCGCAGGTAAAGTAGTCATCAAATAACCGTGCTTATCCAGGTCAATTTCTGACATACCTATATCTTTGAGTTCCTGTGCCAGAATGTTTACCAGTTCAAGCTGGCCCTTCGAGGACGGACAGGTTTTTGAATTTTCATCCGACTGGGTATTGATCTTTGCATATTTTATAAATCTCCCGACAAGGTTTTCCATATTATTTGTTTTTCAGAATTAAGTATGTTAAAATACAAAAAAAAATTTTTACGAGTGCCAAAAGAATCATCTCACATCACAAAAACGTTAGTAAGTATAAAATTAACTTTATTAATTTTACCGTAATGCAAAATAAAAATATGCTCTGTATAACAAGCAATAATGCTAATCCCTGGTTTAATCTGGCTGCCGAAGAATATTTGTTAAAGGAGTCCGGTGAAGATATTTTTATGCTGTGGCAGAGTGAACCTTCAGTTGTTGTTGGCAAGCACCAGAATACCCTGGCAGAAATAAATTATAATTATATAAAAAAAAATAATATCAAAGTGGCGCGCAGGCTGTCGGGAGGAGGAACGGTATACCACGATAAGGGCAACCTGAATTTTACTTTTATTCTGAATGGAATAGAAGGCAGGCTTATAAATTTTTACAGGTATATGGAACCCGTATTAAAGGCATTACAGGGTTTATACGTTGATGCACGTTTTGAGGGCAGGAATAATATGATGATCAATAACATGAAAATATCAGGAAATGCTGAACATATCTATAAAAAAAGGGTTCTGCATCATGGGACTCTATTATTCAATACGGATATTGACAAGCTGGCCGGTTCACTGAAGGTTACCCCCGGCCGCTATACTGATAAAGCCGTACAATCAATAAGGAGCGTGGTTACAAACATCAGGGATTACCTGCAACAGGATATTGATATTCTGCAGTTCAGGGATATACTATTCAATCATATATTTGAAAATAACAAAGATTCAATGATATATGAATTGAGCCGCAAAGACGAGAACAGGGTAAACGCTCTGGTCGGGGAGAAGTATTCCACATGGGAATGGATTTACGGGTATTCCCCAAAGTACTCATTAAACGGTATATACAGGACAGGCAGGAGGGAAGTGCAATTCACAATATTTGTGGAAACCGGCATTATCAGAGAGATGGAGGTTAAGGGAGCTGGTATTAATGACAAAAGATTATCTGGCCTGTTGAATCTCTTCAGGGGCCTGGCTCACAGGGAAAGTGACTTAATGAAAAAAACGGGTTTGATATCTGAACTGCTTTTAATATCTGAAGCAGAAGCATGTGAATTTATAAATTCGATGTTTTAGGTTAATTTTTTACAGGGCGGCGCCTTTTTTCAATGATCTTTGCCTGTTAATGGCTTCTTCTTCTTCATCGAGAGGCTCGGGTCCATAAACAATTCCTTTTATATAATATCCGGGGAATTCGCCATACCCCCCGGTTTTTTGCTTATCTGTCACAAGTATTATTGTGCCCCTCATATTAGCAGCTTTTTTCTTAAGTTTTATGATAGCATTCTTTTTCGCAGCTTTGGGACTCCTGTCGCTTGGCGAGGATTTGGCTTCGACTGCGCCCCTTTTATATAAATCTACTACTTCCTTTTTGTCCTCTGTCAGCCATACTGCCTCCCACTGGTACTCATCAATCATTTCAATAATCGGATTGTTAAACTCGTCTATCCTCCCGTTTTTATAGATAATCTTTTCGATTTGTTTTCTTTCGATAGTATAAACTTCATTCTGGCCCGGGTAGATAAAACTCACATAAGTGGTTGTTACTTTAGTGACATCAACAAGTAAAACTGAACCTCCAAGCTTAAATATTGTATCAGTAGGTTCAGCCTTAACATTTTTATACTGCCCGTAAACAATAAGATTAATGCATAACGCAACAATTATAAACGCCAGTTTTTTCATAGTTAAGTTATTAGTTTTATTATATTATCCATAATTCTGAGTTATATACGGCCAAAGTTAAGAGAGGTTTGTAAACTACTATATTTTTTACAGACTTTTTTATTAACTAATTATTATTGTTGATGAATGTGTATAATTTTTTTTTACAAAATTAAACAGATTTGTGCAATAATAATATCATAATTTTCAAACTTTAAAATTACCTTTATAAAGTTGCTAAAAGTCATCGATGAAATCAATTATTGTTACACTTTATTTATGGATTTTTGCTTTAATAACTATTATAATAATATTACCCCTTTATCTGACAATCTGGTTATTAACGGTAGTTTTAGATAAAAAACGAATAACAGTACATTATATAACCTGCCTGTGGGGATCTTTATACACCTGGGCCAATCCTTGGTGGAGGGTTAGTATCAGGAACAGGGAAAAGCTTAAAAAAGGGAAAACTTATATTATTATCTGCAATCACCAGAGTTTACTTGACATAGTTGTTCTCTTCAGGTTGCTGGCATATTACAGGTGGGTTTCGAAAACAGAGATTTTCAGGATACCGGTAGTAGGATGGATAATGCACTTGAATAATTACATTAAATTAAAGAGAGGGGACCAAAAGAGCATTGTAAAGATGATGGAGACCTGTAAAAAGGCAGTCACTTCAGGAATATCTGTTTTAATTTTCCCTGAGGGAACGAGGTCAACGGATGGTGAACTTCAGCAATTCAAAGACGGGGCTTTTATTCTGGCTGTTGATACCAAAACAGATATCCTGCCAGTGATAATCAATGAGGAATCGGGGGCGATGGCAAAAGCAGGGATTTTTATGAAAGAGAAACTGTCAATAAAGGTCAGGATTTTGGATGAGATACCTTATTCGGGATTTAAAAACTCAGGTGTAAGGGAAACAAAAAAAAGGGTTTATTCTCTGATGAATGCAGAACTTAAGAAATTAAGAAAGAGATAACAGGAATAATATTAATTATTCTTTTAAACTTATTTTTATATAATCGATCATCAGCGGAATATCAAAGGCATTTATTCCCAGTTTTATGAGGTATTTACTATCTTCTTCGAGTACCTTTGTAAACCAGTTAAAGTCAAGATTTGACTTTTTTATGCTCATGGTATAATATTCAATGGCTTTTTTCTTGCTGCCTGAACACCACTCCACATGACCAAGATTCATATAGTCGTTTTTATTGCCCTCTTTTGAGATTACCTTCTCGAAATATTTCCTTGCAGTATCGAGCTTACCGAGTAGAAATGAACACCAAGCAATAGGTCTTTGTATCTTGTGATTATCAGGAGACAAATATTCTACCTTAAAATAATATTTTAATGCCGAGTCAAAGTCCTCCATGTCAAGATATACATGACCAAGATAAGCCTGTATCTGTAAGCTGTCGGGGTCAATCTTTTCTGCATTCTTATAATACCTGGCAGACTTTTCAAAAAGCTCTAATTTTCTGTAGCAGAAAGCCAGCTTATTGAATAGCCATAGCTTGTTCTTGCTGATTAGTTCAGCCTTATGATAGTAATCAATGGCATTTTGAAATTCCCCTGTTTGCTGGTAGCAAAAGGCTGTTTTTTCAAACAGTTCGTAATTTTCTACAGAGCATGATAATACTTCAAAAATCTCAAGTGCTTCGTTGTAATAACTTTTTTCAAAGAAGAATTCAGCAATATTTCTTAGAATTGACTGATCCTCTATAAGCATTTTAAAGAAGTCGGATTTATATATATGGTATTTCAGGTTGAATATATCTTCAAATTCGTTTTTCAGGGGATATAGCTTATAAAACCGGTACAGATCCTGAAAATACTGTGTGTAGACAGTTTTATTCTTTGCGGTATTGTTTACTAATTCATCCTGTTCACTAAGCTCATTCATGGCCTGAAGTTCCATATTGAACAATTCTGTCATCATAGACTTCTGAATCGAGGGTAAATGTTTTACATTGAGGCAAAATGAATATTTATCAGAATTGCACAGGAATGATGAGCGTTCAAGCCCTTCAAGAAATTTAGCTGTATCAAAACCCTCTTTTATATTTTCCAGGGAGCTGGAAATTACTTCATTTTCTCTGTAAAAAGGCAGGAACCAGTTACTCATCTCATTAAAAAAATCAAATCGCTTTAGCAGTGCAAAAGCCCCTAAAAAAACATCTGCCCCTTCCATCTGCATCGCTGAAAACTCTTCAAACTTCTGATAAATATCAGGTGAGTCCTTGAAATATGTCTCCCATTCAGGATTCTTTTCACTTATTATCTTTGATGATAATATATTTTCCAGATCAAGTTTTTCTTCAAGCTTTGATTTTATCTTCATCACTTCCGGCAAAATTTCTTCCTGAATTTTCTTTGTAATTTTCTCTGTTTCTTTGGCTCTGATGAACTGTATAATAATGGCTTCTATATGTTTTGCAATATCTTTATTTCCCTGGTAAGCTTTGATTCTGTTTAATATGTCAGGATAAAGTCCGATGCGGCTGTCATAATAATAAAGTCCCAGCGTTAGCCCTATAAGTGCTCTTTGCCAGACCTGGTGTTCTTCAGTTTCATAGAAATCAAACAGTAATGCTATTTTATTACTGTCAAAATGTCTTAATAATGACAGTGTTAATGCAGTAATTATCAAACATTTATCATGCCATGGCAGAGATTTCTTATTAATTATCTTATTAACCAGTTCACTTTCAGCTTCCTTGAACTTATCAGTTAACCATATAATTTTGAAAATATTGATAAGGCTTTTTTTATAGTTCTGTTCATTGCTAATTTCAGCAGGTTTTTTGATGCCTGAGGTTGACTGCAGCATCTGCTCTATTTCCCTTTCGAATTCAAGGTGTTTGACTATCTCATCCGGTTCATCTTCATCGAGCTGATGTCCTTTTTTAATTTCAGACTTATACTGGTAATAACTGAGAAGTCTGTTGCCTGTAACTATATCCTCTTTTACATCATCCGCAAGTTCGGTTATTGATTTTAGCAGGCGGCCATATACCTTTTCCTTTTCAGGATCATCACCTAATTCAAATGAATACTTTAGTATGTTTTGATATATGCCGTATTGATTTTCAAACTGATTTTTAAGATCCTTATCTTTACATTTTTCAACAAGTTCTTTAAGAATATCAAACGCATCCTTGATTTGTTTTTTTGACACCAATTGAAAAAAACCGGTATATTTTAAAATTAGATCTTTATAGTTCATAATACTTTACCCACTACCAAAAACTGTGCCGGGTTCAAATCAGACTTTTTGATTTCCCAATAATTATATATGTTAATTAAAACCGCGATTTTTGCCGGGATGTATTGTAAAAATTGTTATAACTTTATTCAAAAAATAAGATACTGCTATGGATTCAAAAGGAAATTTAACAGATTCAAAAATTGGTATTATCCTACAGTTAATTATCAGTTTGTTCATAATCAATTTGCCTGTTTACGGCCATGTTAATAATAATAATTATTTGCTGTCATATTTGAACCAGGAAGATAAGCGAGTTGAATATAACAGGCACATAACAAAAGGGGACAGTCTTATGAATATTAAGAAATATGATGTCGCTATGGTTGAATTTCAGAAAGCATCTGACATAATGCCCTTTGAAGAATATCCAAGATTAAAAATGCAGGCCATAGAGACCTTGACAAGGATGAGCCAGATCGAGAAGCAGAAGAAGGGCGCTAAAGGAGAGATTGAGGATACAACAGAAAGTGCGGCGGCTGAAAGATCAGAGAGGGAGATCAGGGCTGAGCAGGAAAAAGCCAGGGAACAGGCAGCAAGAGATAGCCTTCGCCAGGCAGTACTTAAAAAATACGAGGAAACACTGAATAAAATAGAGGAAACCGACAATGAGCAGGAAATATCAAGAGTATTCAAAGAAATTGCAGATACACTCAAAAATCTGAAGGTTCATTCTGAAGCACTGGGATTTTATGAGCAATCTCTTGCTATTGAGCAAAAAAAAGGAAACAAACAAAATGAGGCTGTTATTCTGGACGGAATGGCTGAAGTTTTTCTTGATTCAGGATTATATAAATCATCAATAAATTCATACGAAAAATCCCTGGGACTTAAGGAAGGCCTGGGCGATAAAAAGGGCGTTTCGGATGCTTTGTCAAATATAGGCAACGTTTATGAGACTACTTATGACTTCAATAAAGCTATTAATTATTACGAAAAATCTGCAGAGGTTAAGGATAATATTAATGACAGGCCCGGGCTATCTGATGTAATGGATAATATTGGTAACCTTTATTATAAACAGCGATACCTGGAAAAATCTATTGATTCCTATAAAAAATCAGCTGCACTAAATGAACAGTTAAATAAACAGGACAACCTGGGATCAAATTATAACAAGCTCGGAGTAGCTTATTATAAAATGGGCAATTATGATGAAGCCGAGAAGTACTATCAAAAATCACTGGAAATAAAACTGCAAACCGGCAATAATAAAGATGTTTCAATGACTTTCAATAATCTTGGTAATTTGAACCTTGACCAGAACAAGTACAAAAAGGCTATTACATTTTATGAGAAATCACTGGAATTAAAAGATAAAATTAATTACACATATGGTAAAGCTGTTTCATTGTACAACCTGGGAAATGCATACAGACAACTGAACATAAATACCAAAGCAATCGAGAATTTTGAAGCAAGCAGGAAAATATCTGAAGATAATAATTTTGAAGAACTACTGGCCAGAAATATAAAGGCCCTGTCAGAATTATACTTGCTGGTAAATGCAGCTGATAAAGCATCCGAATACAAAGCCCTGCTTTCAGTATCCGATTATGCCGATATAGATATAAATGATCCTGTTACGGAAAGTCAGATTGACAGCGGGATGGGTGAAAGTGAAAAAGTTATAAAGTATCTTACAGAGGAGGTTTTAAGACAAAAGGAGATGTTTGAAAAGCAGGCCACTGAAAGAGAGCGTGAGAATAAAATAAACAGCCAGAGGATACGGATTAAGAATTTACAGATTAAGCGCCAGCGTTTTGTGGTGGGCTCACTTGCTATCGTTATTGCCCTTATACTTGTAGCATTATTTTTATTCTACAGGCAGATTGTCCAGAAAAAAAGAGCAAATGCAATTCTTACCCAGAAAAATACCTTGATCTCAAAGCAGCAGAAGCTGATTACTGATAACATGAAATCTGCCAGCGTTATTCAGAAGGCCGCCATGCCTCCTGATAATTTAATCAGTACCGAGCTATCGGAGTTTTTTGTGCTTAATATGCCGAAAGATATAGTAAGCGGCGATTTTTACTGGATGGACAAAAGGGAAAGCAAATTATTTGTTGCTGTAGCTGACTGTACGGGACATGGAGTGCAGGGGGCAGTTGTGAGTATGCTGGGAATAGCACTGTTAAATGAGATTGTTAATAAAAGTTATTCCAAAAAGCCCGGGGAGATACTGGACCAGCTTAGTATTAAAATAAAGCACTCCCTTCATCAAAGTGGTGATATAGAGGAAATAAGGGAGGGTATGGATATAGTTTTACTAAAAATTGACAGGAAGAGTAACAGGATTGAATTTGCCGGAGCCAATAATCCGGTTTATATAGTGCGTAACGGGGAAATAATCGAAGAAAAGGGGGACAGAAACCCGATAGGATACTATAGCAAAGGAACACTTTTTGAAACAAAAATCCTGGAAACAAAAAAAGGTGACTCATTATATATGTTTTCAGATGGCTACATTGATCAGCTTGGCGGGGATAATCTGAAGAAGTTTCTGCCTAAACGGTTCAGGGAAATACTAAAGGAAATCAATGATATGCCTATGAATGAAAGGAAAGAAATCCTGATGAGCAAGTTTAACGAATGGAGAGGGGATTATCAGCAGGTTGATGATATCATGATCCTTGGCATAAGAATATAATTATCTGTATATAGCACTCACGAAAATGTATAACATTATAAGCCTGGCAGGTATTTTTCTTTTCATGGTAATAGCATGGCTATTGTCGTCTAACAAGAAAATTATCAACTGGAGGGTAATTATATGGGGGATATTATTTCAGGTTATATTTGCACTGTTCCTTTTCCTGGTCCCGGCAGGCGCCAAAGTTTTTCTTGCTGTAAATGACATTGTAATAAAAATACTGGATTCTTCCGCCGAAGGGGCAAAATTTGTATTCGGACGATTGGCGCTTCCTCCCGGCACTGTCAATAAGAGCGGGGAGACGTCCATAGGTCCCATCCTGGCCTTTCAGGTGTTCCCTACGATTATATTTTTTTCATCCCTAATGTCAATTTTATATTTTTTTAAGATAATGCCGCTTTTTATCAGGGCATTTGCCTATGTATTTACAAAGCTTATGAGAATATCGGGAGCCGAATCATTAAATGCGGTCAGTAATATTTTTGTTGGCATTGAATCGGTTTTTACAATAAAGCCATATATAAAGGATATGACCCGATCCGAACTATTTACTTTGCTTACAGTATGTATGTCAACTGTTGCCTCAAATGTTATGGCTCTTTATGTTTTTAGCCTGAAGGATTATTTTCCTGCTATAGCAGGCCATCTTGTATCGGCGTCGTTCCTGTCGGCACCGGCAGCTATTATTACCTCAAAGTTGATGATGCCTGAAACAGAAAAGCCAAAGACACTCGGTATCAACGTAAAACCGTATTATGAAAAAGAAGAAAACCTGTTTATGGCAATTATAAATGGAGCCAATTCCGCAGTTAAATTTATTGTTGGCATAGCAGCTTTGCTTATAGCAGTAATCGGACTCGTTGCCTTAATTGATTTATTCCTTGGCTGGGTCGGGGGGATATTTGATGCAGATGTTGCCTGGTCGCTAAAGAAGTTTATGGGCTATTTGTTTTATCCTTTTACGTTGATAACAGGGGTGCCTCCCGAAGATGCCAGGGTTGTTTCGCAGATTATCGGCGAAAGAATAATTGTTACTGAAGTGGCCTCCTACACCGATCTGGCAGAGGCTATAAAACAAGGGGTGCTTACTAATCCAAGGTCAATAATAATCACTTCATATGCTCTCTGCGGGTTTGCCCACATAAGTTCTATGGCTATATTTATAGGGGGAATATCAGCACTTGTCCCTTCAAAAACAAGAGTTTTGGCTAAAATAGGAGTAAAATGCCTTATAGCGGCTACTATTGCATGTATGATGACAGCGTGTATAGCAGGTTTGTTTAGTACAGAAAGTACAATACTGTTCAGAGGGTAAACACATCTTAAGGCCAGGGTTATTCTTTTATATATAAATTAAATTATAAATCCAATAATCCTTCAGGAATTTCGGTAAATACAGTTTTCTTCTTATTGTCAATTTTCAAGATAATATTCTGGTGGACAGGAATCATAAATTCTTTCCCCTCCGCACTGACCTTAAGCAGGGGATTATCAGTGATATTTAAAAAATCCGTAATTTTGCCTATATTACCGTGCTTCCTGTCTATAATATCATAACCAGTAAGTTCCTGTTTTTTTAAATTCAAATTATCCGGTACATTTAATATACCTCTTGTAATATATATGTTACACCCAATAAATTTTTTAGCTTTTGCATTTGAATCGATATCATGAACCTTGATAAGCAGGGAGGATTCGTTTATGTCTGAGAAATGAGAAATAAAAAACGGAACCATCAAACCCTCGATTTCGATGAATACTGATTCCAATTCCGGAATATCTTCTGAATGAAGGTTATTTAGCTTAAGGATCATATCCCCGTGGATACCATGAGGTTTTACTAATGTTCCCAGGAAGCTAAGATTTTCCTTTTTTAACATTGAAGTGATTTCCTGGCGGATCAGTTATTAATTTGGCAAAACCGGATTTATTATTCTTTATTTTCCGGTTTTTCCGGTTCCTTTTGGGCGGATCCTGCTGATTGTTCTTCCTTTATTTTTTCTTCCGGTTTATCTTTTACTTTTTTACCTTCTTTTTTCTCATCAGCCGATACTTCACTTTTTACTTCCGGTTCTGGCTTCTCTTCTTTGCCGGCTTGCGTGCTATCTTCAGCTTTGGCTTCGGCTTTCTGCTCATCAGCTGGTTCGTCAGCTTTATCCTTTGCAGGCTCAGCTTTTGCTTCAGCCATGGGCTCTTTCTCTTCTACTTTGGCTTCAGCTTCCCGGGCTTCCGGTGTTTCCGGAGTTTTTTTATCTTCTGTACCTGCTGGGATCTCGGGTTGTTCTGCTTCAGTAATTTCTTCCCCGGCTATAGCTTCGGCTTTCTGTTCATCAGCTGGTTCGGCAGCTTTATCCTTTGCAGGCTCAGCTTTTGCTTCAGCCATGGGCTCTTTCTCTTCTACTTTGGCTTTGGCTTCCGGAGATTCCGGGATTTCTTTTTCAGGTTGAGTGGTCTTTATTTTAGTTGATGCAACAGGTTCGGCTGCAACAGTTTCTTCTGCCTCAGTTT
>CAZOLY010000075.1:0-15672 GCA_964580815.1 uncultured Bacteroidales bacterium | reverse complement strand
TGATGATAGACTCCCGGTCCTGTCTTAATAAATATAAAACCAGCCGGAGTGCTGTTTTCTCACCAATACCCGGAAACTTGGAAAATTCATTTACAACGTTTTCCAGCAGCTTTGAAGGGTAATTAATATTCATTATATGTAGTTTGAATTATTGAATTTATTTTCTGATTACAAAAATAGAATGATAAATAATTTAATCTATTTTTATATTCAAAAAATTGACCTATGTCTTCAATTCAACTATTGGTAATTATTTCAATATATTTCCTCACTCTTCTTATTATTTCGGTAATAACAGGTAAAACTTCCAGCAATTTAACTTTTTTTCTCGGCAACAGGAGATCTCCATGGTATATTGTAGCTTTTGGGATGATTGGAGCTTCTTTATCGGGTGTCACTTTTATATCTGTCCCCGGTGAGGTTGGAGCAAGTATGTTTTCATATATGCAAATTGTCATGGGCTATTTGTTAGGTTATATTATAATAGCAAATGTTTTAATGCCCCTGTATTACAGATTAAACCTGACCTCAATATATGTTTATCTTCAAAAAAGATTTGGCGGCACATCATATAAAACAGGCTCATTTTTCTTTATTATATCACGTATTATAGGTGCGTCTTTCCGCCTGTATCTTGTTGCTATGGTGCTTGACAGGTTTGTTCTGTCGTCATGGGGAATCCCTTTCTGGTATTCCGTTGCAATTACTATTGTCCTTATCTGGATTTATTCGTTCAGGGCAGGAATTAAAACAATAATATGGACTGATACGTTGCAGACCTTTTTTATGTTGTTAGCTGTTGGCCTTTCAATATATTTCATATCAAGAGAACTGGACCTGACATTGCCCGATTTATTTAAAAAGGTCAGCGAAAGTCGTTATTCTCAAATATTTGTATGGGACTGGAAGCCAAGAAATAATTTTTTCAAATATTTTTTCAGCGGAGCTTTTATTAGTATTGTAATGACAGGATTGGATCAGGATATGATGCAAAAAAATTTAAGCTGCAAAAATATCAGGGAAGCAAAGAAGAATATGTACTGGATGAGTTCCTCCCTGATTGTTGTGAATATGCTCTTTTTATTGTTGGGAGCCCTGCTTTATATTTATGCCGGATCTAAATGTGCTATAATAGAAAATTTTGGAGACCCTGGATTAATTAAGGATTGCCCGATAAAACTTTTTAATAGCGCAGCCATGGTATTTGAATGTGAAAAAACCGATCAGCTATTCCCCTTTTTAGCACTCAGATACCTGACACCTGCCGCCGGCATAGTATTTATTCTTGGCCTTATAGCAGCAGCATATTCAAGCGCTGATTCGGCATTAACTGCTTTAACAACTTCATTTTGTGTAGACTTTTTAGGATTTAAAGAGGACTCAAACAGAATAAAAATCCGTTATCTTGTCCATATCGGATTTTCAATATTGTTGTTTTTAACTATTATTATCTTCAGATTATTAAACAATGAAAGCGTAATAAACTCGCTGTTTAAGCTTGCCGGATATACTTATGGCCCATTATTAGGATTATATAGTTTCGGGCTATTCACAAAATTAAAAATCAGGGACCGCTGGGTTCCGTTAATTGCATTTCTCTCTCCGGTACTTTGTGGCATACTAAGCTTTAAATCAAAGCAATGGTTTAACGGTTATGAATTTGGATTCGAGTTGTTAGTGTTTAATGGGCTGTTGACTTTTTTAGGGCTGCTGTTACTGGTAAGACGCATTAAAAAAGATAAAACAGCAATAAGTATTGATTTATAGGGGATAATTCATTTTTTCAGACAATTTCGGCTATGTTACTATTCTCCACTGAAAATATTTCCTGCAATAAGTCGCTGTATTTTTCTGCAAGCAATTTTCTTTTTAATTTCAGTGTAGGGGAAAGTTCTCCTGTTAGCGGGCTCCATTCTTCATGAACAAGTCTGAACCTTTTTATCTTTTCAGCTTGTCCGAGTTGCTTATTAAGGGTATTCACCTCCTGCTGGTATAGTTGCACAACCTTATTATTTTGAATAAGGTCTTTGTTATCACTGTAAATTACACCATTAGAAGAGCACCAGTTATGTAAAAACGGGAAATTTGGTGAAATTACTGCACTTGCGAATTTCTGATTTTCACCGACGACCATTATATGTTCAATAAAAATTGATTCTTTAAATCTGTTCTCAATAACTTGTGGAGAGACATATTTGCCACTTGATAACTTAAATATTTCTTTCTTTCTGCCGGTAATTTTAAGGTACTTATTATCTTCAAAAATACCCAGATCACCGGTATGGAACCACCCGTCCCTGTCAATAACCTGTTTTGTCAGTTCCGGTTCTTTGTAATATCCCTGCATAACATTGGGCCCTTTACATAGTATTTCACCATTTTTTGAAATTTTAACTTTGACATCACTCAGGGGAGGGCCAACAGTGCCTATTTTTATTTCACCCGTAGTAATATTATTAACGGCTATTACAGGTGATGTTTCCGTTAATCCGTATCCTTCAATAAGAGTTATGCCCGCAGCATTAAATATCCTTGTCAGACGTGGTTGCAAGGCGGCCCCGCCTGAGACTATCAAATCAACATTACCACCCAGGGCTGCCCTCCACTTGCTAAATACGAGTCTGTCGGCAATTTTTAACTTCAGATTATATAATAAACCGTTTATTTTTTTTAGTTTATATCTAAATCCGAGCTTCACAGCCCATGAGAAGATGCGTTTTTTTATGCCTTTAAGCTCCCTGCCTTTACCTATAATTTTATCATATACCTTTTCCAAAAGTCTAGGAACTGTTATAAAGACATTTGGTTTTACATCGCGAAGATTATCTGCAATTGTACCGAAGTTTTCTGCATAGAATATGCTTAATCCATTATTTTGAAAATAATAATTTACTGTTCTTTCAAAAACATGATTTATAGGCAGAAAACTCAATGTTCTGTGAGTCTGGTTAAAATGAAATACTTTACTTATAGACCTTATATTACTGATAATGTTATTATGTGACAACATAACTCCTTTGGGATTACCGGTTGTTCCCGAGGTATAAAGCAGGGTTACCGTTTCATCAGGCTTAATATTTTCCTTTACTTTTTTCAGTTCATCAAAATATTTATTACTGTTTTTCTTCCCCGCTTCTTTGATCTCAATCCAGTTCTTTACTCCTTTAATTTCATTGAAACTGTAAATCCCGATAATTGAAGGTATTGCCTCAGCTATAGGTTTAATTCTTTCATATAATGAGTTATCTGAGACAATTACTAATTTCGGGCGGCAATGATTTATAATATAAGAATAGTCTTCATTGCTTATCGTCGGATAAATTGGTATGTGTATCAGTCCTGCCTGGGCCAGACCCATATCAATGAAGTTCCATTCAGGTCTGTTATTGGAGATAGTGGCAACTTTATCTCCTTTTTTAAGGCCAAGTGAAAGCAACCCATAGCTAATATTATCTACATTTTCAATATAATCGGCAGCCGAATATTTTTTCCAGAATCCTTTCTCTTTGCCAACAAAAGCATCAATCTTATCAATATAAGTTGTTTTATAGTTTTCGAGAATATCAAAGGTTCTGGTTATTTCCATTTAGATAAGAATTTACCTTATCAAATATAATAAATTTATACAATGAAACTATTTTTATAATTCCTTTAAAATATTTTGTAACTTTAATTTATTCTGAACAAAAAGATGGTGGCAACTCCAAAAACAAAAATATTGGTTGTAGATGATATAGAACGAAATCTTTTATATATTGAGGGTATACTTGAAGAATTAGATGTTGAAGTTATTTCTGCAACTTCCGGAGCTAAAGCAATACAAACAGTAAAGGACCAAGAATTTGCCCTCGTTATACTTGACGTTCAGATGCCCGGAATGGATGGTTTTGATACATTAAGCAGAATAAGAGAAACAAAGGGTAATGAAAATATACCTGTTATATTCGTATCCGGCATTTACACTGATGATAATTACATGGTAAAGGGCCTTGAATCCGGTGCTGTCGATTTTATTAAAAAGCCTGTAAATAAGGATATTTTCCTGGCGAAGGTTAAAATTTTTGTGGAGCTCTACCGGCAAAGAAAAGACCTTTATGATCTTATCGAAAAATTAAAAAGTGCCAACAAGAAGCTGGAGGAAAGTGAAAACAGGTTTAAGAAGATGTCAATGGTTGCAGTTGATGCAATTATTGCAATAAATAAAGAATGCAAAATAACATACTGGAACCCGTCAGCCGAAAAAATATTTGGATATTCAAGATTTGAAACAAAGTACTTAACATTCCATTCACTTTTTTCTTCAAAGAAATATAAAGACGGCCTGCCGGAAAACCTGAGAAAATTTATTGAATCTGACAGGATAAATGTACTTGATAAAACTATTGAATTAACTGCTGTCAACAAGAACAATATTGAGTTTCCCATTGAACTCTCAATTTCATCATTCCATATCGATAACGACTGGCATGCAGTATGCATAATAAGAGACATAACAAGGAGGGTGAGAATAGAAAAAGAGTTACTCAGAGCTAAAGAAGCAAAGGAAGCCAATAAGGTGATGCGTGAATTTATTGATAATCTGAACCATGAATTACGTACTCCTTTAAATGCAATAATAGGTATTTCAAAAAGTATTATTAAATATGAAACTGATAATTTAAGTGAGCAGCAGATTGAAGCATTACAACATATTCATACAAGCGGAGAGCGGTTGCATAAATTAATTGAGCGTTTATTTGAATTCCGGAGAAAGCAGGAAGTAAATATAATAGAATTTTCCCTTGCTGATTTTATAAGCGACATTGAAACTTATGTTAAAAACTCTCTTAATAACAAACCAGTAAAGATAAATATTGAGAGGGTTGAGCCCTTACCAGGGGTGATACATAATGACAGGCATAAAATTTACCAGATACTTGTTAACATTATTGAAAATGCTCTAAAATTTACTGAAAAAGGGAGTATCAATATTAAGTTTTTTTCCAGGGATGATAGAATCTGCATTGAGGTAAAAGATACAGGAATTGGTATTGAAGAAGAACAATTAAAAGTAATCTTTAAGAAGTTTATTCAGGTTGATGGCACTTCTTCAAGAAAATACGGAGGAGCAGGATTAGGACTGGCACTGGCTGACAAATTAGTGAAACTGTTGAATGGAGAAATTGATGTTAAGAGCAAACCTAATAAAGGGACTATATTTACAGTGAAAATACCTGTCAATTTA
Source organism: uncultured Bacteroidales bacterium (assembly GCA_964580815.1). Lineage (GTDB taxonomy): Bacteria > Bacteroidota > Bacteroidia > Bacteroidales > UBA10428. The sequence goes on along the minus strand of CAZOLY010000075.1, from coordinate 10,448 downwards.
TCGCACTTCATATATGGAACGGAATAAATATTAAACACAACATATAAAATGACAGGTTCGTCAAATAGTCATCAAAGTCAATCAATACCCAGAATATTAATAGCTGAAGATGAAAATGTAGGTATTTACACTTACGAAATAATGCTTAAACACAAGTATAATTTAATATTTGCCAGAAATGGCCGTGAGGCTGTTGACAAATATTTTAAAGAGGATCCGGATATTGTGCTCATGGATATAATGATGCCGGAAGTAAATGGCTTTGAGGCATTGGATGAAATAAGCAGTAGAAGGACATCTAATGATGTCAAAATAATAGCTGTAACAGCCCGTGCTATGACAGGCGAGATAGAACAAATCCTGGATTATGGCTTTGATGACTATATTTCCAAGCCAATTGATGACGATGAACTTAATAAGAAAATCAAAAAATATATCAGAAAACAGGCACCTGATTATTGACTGTATTGATTATCTGAGGTTTATAAAAATACAAATATGGAAAAATTCTTAAATTCCAGGATCCTGATTGTTGATGATGAACCGGCAAATGTTTTTTTTCTTAAGGGCATACTTGTCGGTGAGGGTTATAAAGTTATAACTGCAAACGATGGTATGGAGTGTCTTAATATTTTAAGCAATACTCATCCTGATGTTATTTTACTGGATATAATGATGCCTGGCATTACAGGGATTGAAGTTCTGGAAAAAATCAATAGTAATGAGCTTACGGCAAATATACCTGTAATAATGGTTACCGCAAAAACTGAATCAGCAGATGTTGAAGAGGCACTTGACAAAGGCGCTGTAGAGTATATTAAGAAACCTATCGATGAAATAGAATTACTTGCTCGACTGAGAACGACTCTGAGAATAAAAAAACATGAGGATACACTAAGAGGTATGCTGCAGTCAAAGAAGGATTTTATTCAGATAATATCGCAGGATCTCAGAACACCTTTCACGTCCATATCGGGTTTTGCTGAAATGTTATACCATGATAAGGAGCTGGTTAAAAACTTGAATTCATACCACAGAGACTTCCTGAAATATATTATCAATACTTCGCGTAACATAGTGGATTATTTTAATAAACTGTTAAACTGGACAAATCTTGAAGGTAAAGAGATAACACTGAGGCTGACTGATATCAACCTTTCAAAACTTATTAATACTTCAATAGTTGTTTACCAGACTATGATTAATGAGAAGAAAATAAAAATTGTCAATGAAGTTGATGAGGATGTGGTTGTAAAAGTTGATAAAACATATTTTGGCCAGGTTGTTAATAATCTGATAAGTAATGCAGTGAAATTTACACCTGAAAAGGGAGAGATAAAAATATCCTCTTCTCAACGCAGGAATGTTACTACCCTGGTTATATCTGATACGGGATTGGGGATAGCGGAAACAACACCGGAGGTGATGTTTAGCAGAGTAATAAACACTCCGGCAACGGGAACAAAAGGAGAAAAAGGAACAGGATTAGGATTGGGGATATGCAAAAAAATTCTGGATGCCCACGGATTTGAAATAACTTATACAACTGAGCCCAGGGAGGGTACAAGTTTTATAATTTCTATGTCCTGATAATCATTATTACCAGACAATCAGGATCAGAAAGAAGTATCTGTGGGATCTGTGGGATTCGAACCCACGGCCTCTACCCTGTCAAGGTAGCGCTCTAAACCTGCTGAGCTAAGACCCCTGTTTTAATATTTTTAATACTGCAAATTTATAATTTATATCAATAGCTGACAATTCTTTTGTTTGTATGTTCTGTATTTAGATATACTTTTATTTGAACATTTCAAAATTGTTTTTTATACTAACAGTTTAACTATCTTTGATAAATATTAGCATTAAATATTCAGGGTTTTGTTTAACAGGAACAAAAAATCAACATTCCTTATTAGAAATCTGTTGAGAGGTCTTGTCTGGCTGGCTGTAATTATTGCAGCTTTTCTGTTTATTAAGAATAAAGTGGACATAAATTACCTGGCCTGGCTTAAACCAATATATAATAACACAGCTATTATATTTCTCATTTATTTAACTTCTGAACTGGTTATTGGCATTATCCCGCCCGAGGTATTTATGATATGGGCTCTGCGAAACGGCAGTGTTATTGAATATATGATGCTGATACTTTTACTGGCATTAATTTCTTATATAGCAGGATTGACAGGCTATTTCTTTGGCCGCTATTTAAATACGACTTTACTTTACAGGTTTATACGCAGGAAATTTTTAAGAAAGATGGAAGGGATGCTTAATATTTACGGACTTTATATAATAATTGTAGCTGCACTGACTCCTCTGCCCTTTTCCGGTGTTAGTATGCTGGTAGGTTCAGTAAAATATCCGCTCAAAAAATATATTCTTTATTCTTTATCGAGGTTTGCACGCTTTGCTGTTTATTCCTGGTTTATATGGGAGGCAAATGCCATCTGACAGTTACTGTTTTTTTGTATATGTTGCAGTAACGTTGTCGATTTCCCCGGTACCATCATCAATCCTGTAAGTTATGTTAAATATTTCTTTAAAATTCACTTTTTTTTTAAAAATACCTGTCAAATATTACCTATTTTTACACTTTTTGGTTAGCAAATATTAATTAAATATGTAAAATCAGAAATCATGAAAAGCAAGACAAAAAATATTATTATAGTATTAGTAGCAGTTGCTCTTGTAATATTACTGATAGCGAGGTATGTTGTAAAAACATATGACAGGGCAGTAAAGTATGAGGAACAGGTCATAGCTGAATGGGCTAATGTTGAATCTGCCTATCAGAGAAGGGCTGACCTTATACCGAGTCTTGTCAATACGGTAAAAGGAGTAAGGGACTATGAGAAGGAAACACTGGTTCAGGTAATAGAAGCCAGGGCAAAAGCAACAAGCATAAATATTGATCCTTCGAAAATGAACGTGGAATCTTTGCAGGCTTTTCAACAGGCACAGGGTGCTCTCAGCTCAGCTCTGTCAAGATTAATGGTTGTAGTGGAGAGGTATCCGGAACTTAAGGCGAATCAGAATTTTCTTGAACTCCAGGCACAGCTTGAAGGTACTGAAAACCGCATTAATGTCGCCAGAATTAAGTATAACGAAAGTGTAAGAATATATAATTCACATATAAGGGGCTTAATAAAAAGATGGGCTCTGAATATTGCCGGAGGAGAATTTGAACGAAGAGGATCGTTTACAGCAGAACAAGGTTCAGAGATTGCTCCAACTGTAGAATTCTAATAAAAAACTGCTATACAATGAGACCTTCAAAATTTTTTAGTGAAGAGGAAAAAAATTCGATTAAACAGGCTATTGCTGAAGCTGAATTAAATACATCAGGGGAAATAAGGGTACATATTGAAGGCTATTGTGCCGACGATGTTCTTGACCGTGCTGCCTATATTTTTAAAAAGCTGGGGATTCATAAGACAGAAAAGAGAAATGGTGTATTGTTTTACCTTGCAGCAGATGAAAGGAAATTTGCTATACTTGGAGATGCCGGAATAAATGAGGTAACAGCGGATAATTTCTGGGATAATATTAAAGATGTGATGTTAAATTATTTTAAAGAGAATAAATTCACAGAAGGGCTCATTAAAGGAATTAAAATGGCAGGCGAACAATTGAAAACTCACTTCCCCTATACAAAGGATGATGTTAATGAATTATCTGACGAAATTTCATTCGGGTAATAATAAAGAAATACTAACAGGCTGTTAATTAGATATATAATCATTGTTATGAAAAGAATCTTTTATTCAATAAACTTTTTACTGATAATATCATTTTTAAGCTGTTACGCGGATGATATCCCGGATCGTCCCAGTCCTCCCAGATTAGTAAATGATTTTGCCAATTTATTAAGAAGCGAAGATGTTATAAACCTTGAGAAAAAATTACTTGATTTCAACGATCAGACTTCAACCCAGATAGCTGTTGTTATAGTAAATGATCTTCATGGATATGACCGGGCAGAATTTACATACAGGCTTGCAGAAAAGTGGGGGGTCGGACAGAAAGGTAAAAACAACGGGATAGTTGTGATGGTTAAACCAAAAACTTCCACTTCTCAGGGACAGGTATTTATTGCCACGGGCTACGGACTGGAAGCTGTTGTTCCTGATGCTCTTGCAAAAAGAATAATCGAAGTGGTAATGAAACCTGAATTTAAAGTAAATAATTATTATGCAGGTTTGGATTCTGCAACTAATGTATTGATGTCTCTCACAAAGGGAGAATTTACTGTTGAGGAATATAATCAAAGGACAAATGCAGAAGAAAAATCATCAATTGTGGCAGCTATTATATTTTTTGTTATATTTTTCTTTATATTTTTCATCAGGGGTCGCAGGGGAAGGCAGCATTCAATTGGCCGTGGTATTCCGTTCTGGATAGCATTGTCGATGCTTGGTTCTTCACGACGCTCATCAGGTGGCAGTTTTGGCAACTTCACCTCCGGTGGAGGAGGTTTCGGGGGATTTGGCGGAGGCAGCTTTGGAGGAGGAGGAGCAGGCGGAAGCTGGTAATCTTTTTATCAATTAAAACATATCCGGTCTTGATTTTACATTATCATTCTTCATTTTATAAGACGATAATCTGTTCTTTATCAGTATTATTTGTTTTGTCGTTAGAGACATATCCGGGTGAAAACGATACTGACACCTCTTACCTGAAGATTATATTTGCGGGAGATATAATGGGTCATGATGCCCAGATACAGGGCGCTTATAATACGGAGTCCGGAAATTACAATTATGAGCCGACATTCCGGTATATAAAGTCTTATATTAACAGTGCTGACATTGCCATAGTTAACCTGGAAGTCACACTTGCAGGGGCTCCCTATAGCGGTTATCCCCGGTTTTCGAGTCCGGATAACCTGGCTGTTGAAGCAAGAGAGGCAGGTTTTGATATATTTGTTAATTCCAATAATCATGCTCTCGACAGGGGCAAGAGCGGTTTTAACAGAACACTTGACGTGCTTGATTCACTTGGCATCATTCATACAGGTACATTCAGGAACATGAAGGAAAGAGATTTATATTATCCGTTAATTTTTGAAAAGAATAATATAAAAATTACTTTGCTGAATTATACATATGGTACAAACAGCCTCAAGGAAGATACCCCATGTATTGTAAACAGAATTGATACCGCATTAATCAGGCAGGATATATTAAAAGCCAGGTCGGCCGGTCCGGATTATATAATTGTCACTATACATTGGGGCAATGAATACGAAAGGTATGAAAATGAGGTACAAACTAATCTGGCAGAGTATATACTAAGAAGCGGTGCTGATATCATAATTGGCTCCCATCCTCATGTTGTTCAACCGGTAAGAATCTATTACCCCCAAAATTCTGATACTTCAGATTTTAATATAGTTGTATATTCATTAGGCAATTTTGTTTCCAATCAAAGGGAACAATACAGGGATGGGGGAATAATTTTTGAGCTGATATTAAAAAAAACCTCTGGGGGGGTAGAAGTATTTGACTATAGTTACCTGCCAGCCTGGGTATTCAGGGAAGATAAAAAAGACAGATCCTCTTTTTGCATAATACCTGTGAAACTGTTCTTAGAGAATGAGGGCTTTTTTAATTTCTCAGATCACGACAGGTATAAAATTAACAGGTTTTATAATGATACTAAGGGATTATTGAAAAATATTCCTGAGAGTGATTATTATCACGATTTTAAAATTTGGCCGGCTGGTTCAGACAGATAACTTTTTACCTGGTCATAGGTTCTTATTTCTCTTCATCTTCAGATGACATATCAATATCGACCAGTATTCTTCCACAGTATTCACAAACGATAATTTTCTTTCTTGAACGTATATCCAGTTGTCTTTGAGGAGGTATTTTATTGAAGCATCCGCCACAGGCATCTCTTTCAACAGTAACCACTGCAAGTCCATTTCGTGCATTTTTTCTTATTTTTTTATATGCAGTCAGAAGCCGTTCTTCAATAATAGTCTCGTAATCCTTTCTTTTATTCATAAGCAGCTCTTCTTCTTTTTCTGTATCTTTAATAATTTCATCCAGTTCGGATTTTTTATCATTTAAGTCACTGGTCCTTTCGTCGAGCGTTTTTTTTGATTCTTCAATAATACTGTTTTTATCTTTTTCCTGGACAGTATATTCCTTTATCCTTTTTTCACATAACTCAATTTCCAGGGTCTGATACTCTATTTCCTTTGAAAGTGACTCATATTCCCTGTTATTGCGGACATTATTTTGCTGCTCTTTATATTTATCAATCAGTGACTGTGCTTCAACGATCTCATTTTTTTTGGCTGATACTGCCGATTCAAGGCTTTTTACTTCTTCCTGGTATTTTTCTACGCGTGTTTGCAGTCCGGCGATTTCATCTTCAAGGTCCTGAACTTCCAGAGGCAGCTCCCCTCTGAGTGTTCTTATCTTGTCGATTTCGGAATTAACTTTTTGAAGCCTGAACAATGCTCTTAGTTTTTCTTCAACAGGGAGCTCAGATTTTTCAGTGGTCTTGGTTTTAACTTCGGTCATTTTCAAAAATAATTTATTGGATCCGGATTTAATTCAGATAAATGAAGCGCAAATTTAGGTAAATTTTTTTTAAGTAATTCATAAAAAATTTCTTTTGTAAATTGTTCACTTTCATAATGCCCGATATCAGCAATTATAATTTTATCTGAAGCATCAAAGAATTGATGATATTTAACATCACCTGTAATAAAGATATCTGCACCTGCTTTTATAGCATCTTTAATAAGATGAGAGCCACTTCCTCCGCAAACGGCCACCTTCTTAATGTTTTTATTTCTTAATCTGGTATGTCTTATAACTTTTGTATTAAATACTGATTTTATTTTTATTAAAAAGCTCAATTCATCAGTATCTTTATCCAGTTCCCCTATCATCCCCTGTCCGGCTTTATAATATTCATTTTCAAGGGGATAAATATCATAGGCGACCTCTTCATATGGATGGGCGGCAAGCAATGCTGAAATAACCTTTGTCTGTATCACTTTTGGAAAAATAGTCTCTATCCTGACTTCCTTTTCAAAGTGCAGTTTTCCCTTCTCTCCGGCATAGGGATTTGTATTTTCAGATCCTTTGAATGTTCCTAATCCTTCGAGATTATAACTGCATTGTTCGTAATTGCCAATATGTCCTGCACCCGACTTAAACAGTGCTGTCCTCACATTATCAGCGTGGCTTAAAGGTACAAATGTTACTATTTTTCTTAGCTCGCCAGCAAGGGGACATAGAATAACCGGATTAGCAAGTCCGAGTTTCTGACATATTTTTAAATTGACACCTTCTTTGATATTATCAAGGTTGGTATGGGCGGAATAAATAGCCAGGTTTTTTTTAATTGCTTTAATTATTATTCTTTCAGTATATGAATTACCTGTAATTTTTTTTATTGGGTTAAAGATGAGGGGATGATGAGATATAATAAGATTTGCACCTGTATCAACGGTTTCGTCAATGACTTCTTCAGTGACGTCAATTGTAATCAGTGCTTTATTAATTTTCATTGAAGAATCTCCCAAAATGAGTCCTGAATTATCATAGCTCTCCTGGTATGCCAATGGGGCAAATGATTCAATTACAGAAATTATTTCAGATAACTTCATGTCTTATTATTGTTTAATAGCTTTTGGTTATAAATTGTAAAGATATTCAAGTTTATTTCTCAGAAATATCCCGAACTATAAAGCATCTTTAATTTCTAAAAGGAGATTTTTTATATCATTAAGAGACTTTACTATTTCAAAGTTATTGATTGTGTCCTCTTTATTCTCTTTAAGCTTTTTCTTGGCACCCTGTAATGTCATACCTCTTTCTTTGACAAGATGGTAAATAAGGTGAAAGTTATCAATATCCTGTTTTGTGAAGAACCTGTTTCCTTTTTTATTCTTTTTTGGTTTTATAACATCAAACTCCTTTTCCCAGAACCTGATTAATGAAGTATTAACTCCGAATATCCTGGCAACTTCTCCTATCGAATAGTATAATTTTTCAACTTTCTTTTCTTTATAAGGCATACAGACAAGATTAGAAATAAATCAGAATCTAATTTAATAAATAAATCAAAATAAACCAATACTTTATCAATTATTACCTAAACAATAAAAGTAACCATTTTCTGATAAAATACAGATTTTTAACGGATATCAATTTTAAATAACATTATTGATTGTCCTCCTCCACAGGATGCTCTGCCCTGGGAAGTAACAATCAGCCTGGAATTATCATTACCAATATCCATTCCGACGGGAAAGGAATCAGCGTTAATTGTGGAAATAATACTCATATCACTGGTTCTTATAACGCAAACTTTACTTTCATTATTCACTGCCGCAAAGATATACCTGCCGTCCGATGAAACTGCAATAGTCCTTACACCTATGCCAACATACCTGCTTCTCCAGGAGCTATAATCCGATTTTGAGTTTAAAGCTGAATCAATTAGATCGTAAATATTTGTCATTTGCACATATCCCGTAATATTTGTACTGATATATAATTGATCACCAACCACAGCAAGGTGTCTTATATTTGTCTGCATGCCAAACACAGTTCTTATATACCGCATGTTTGTTATATCAAAAACTGCAATGCCGCCACCTCCCATCCTGGCTACAAGCAAATATTTGCTGTCTGGTGAAAATACGGTTCCCCTGAGGCAATATCCGCAATCTTTGTCCCTGTCTACTTTGGTTGTGGTATCAAAATCCAGGTCAGGACGTTTTCCTACTTCAAATAGTTTGACATATTTGAAACTACTTACATCATTGCTGCTAATATCAATTATTCCGATTGAATTATTTCCCCAGTGAGTTACGGCTATATATTTATTGTCCGGCGAACATGCAATCATTTTTGGGAGAGGGCCTGTAGGCATTACCCTTACTATTTCATCTTTATCGGTATCGATAATAGCCAGGGCTGAAGGGTCTACAGCATTCAAATCATATGTACGCCTGTAGTATGTCACCCACAAATATTTATTATTGTGAGACAGACATCCTTCCACAGGCTTGCCCTGAAAGATATTAAACTCACTTTTTCTTGTGTGAAATTCATAGTCGAACAGGGATGTATCCTTAAATAAATATGAACTTTCCGGTGTGAATTTATGCCTGATAATTTTAATAAGTTTAAAATTTTCAAGATCATAAACAGAAGTTGCCCTGTTTTCAAGATTATTTATATAGAATTTATTTTTTTCGTCAAGGATTATTACGGATTTGGGAGACCCGACACTTTTATCATAGATATCATTACTGTTCTCTGTATATGCATTATATCCTTGTATCCTGGCAATAAGTGTTAATCTTACTTCCGCTGTATCAGGCACAGATCTCGCACCGATCATAACTCTCTCAACCTTTAAGTCCTGTGTAAAAGCCGGATAGCCTATAAGAATAATTTTTAATATAAGGACCAGACATTTCATAATTCGTAAATTTAATAATAAAAAGGGTACAAATAAAAAAGACTGCCTGTGGGGCAGCCTCTTGTTGTTATAAGTAGTGGGGGTTAGAATTTTTAATCAAATGATTTTCCAAATTTTGTAGTCAGTTCAATCATTTTGTCATACTCATTAGCAGTAAGATCATTGAAATAATAATTAATAGGATTTACTTTATTATTATTTAAATGAACCTCATAATGAAGGTGCGGTGCAGTAGATAATCCGGTATTACCCACAAAACCTATCACATCACCTCTTTTTACGCTTTGTCCGACTTTAACATTAAAACCGCTTAAATGTGCATATAATGTCTTATAACCAAATCCGTGATTTATAACTATTTTATTACCATACCCTCTCTTTGAAGATTCAACGATTTCTATCGTCCCATCACCTGTTGCATATACTTCTGTACCTGTGGGAGCCGTAAAATCCATACCATAATGAAACTTCCTGATTTTATAAATCGGATGAATCCTATAACCCCAGCCAGATGCGGTGCGGGTTAAATCTTTATTAGATATAGGCTGTATTGCCGGAACTGCAGCAACCATCTTTTCTTTGTTTGTTGCCAGGTCAATAAGCTCGTCATAGGATACCGACTGAACATATATTTTTTTCCTGATTTTATCCAGTCTTTTAGCAGTCTGCACTATAATTTCCTGGTCTGTTAGCTCGAGATTGCTGTATCTGTTACTTCCGCCAAAACCTGCATCACGTATTGATTTATGAACAGGCTCAGCTTCAAAAATAGTCCTGTAGATATTATCATCACGTTCCTGCAAATATTCAAGCAGAGACTCAACGTTATTTAAATCTTTATTAAATGTTTCATAATTGGTTTGTAGCAAACTAATCTGTCTCTTAAGGCCCTTCACTTTTGGAGTATCATGGAATGAACTTATTATAACATACCCAATAGCTCCAATAAATATAAATACGAAGAAGTATCCTAAGGAGATTAGAAT
>CAZOLY010000074.1:0-16105 GCA_964580815.1 uncultured Bacteroidales bacterium | reverse complement strand
AGTTTGTCAAAGGATACTTCAAGACAGGCATTAATTGAAAATAATGTTGATGATGAACTTATAAATAAGTTTTTATATATAGTTGATAATTGTGAGTATGCAAGATATAGTCCTGGATATGAATCAGCCGAGATGAATAAACTTTATAATAATGCAATTAATACTATTATCAAACTTCAGCAAAAACTAAGATAATGAAATCGGCAATAATTATTATTATAATAAATTCATTCATGTCCTGTTTGTTCGCATTTCAGCCTGACTCGCTAATAAAAACAGGTAATGAATCATATGCGAAGGGGTTATATTATTATGCAATCGATGTCTATGAGCAGGTTGTTGATTCAGGTTACGAGGCCCCGGAATTATACTATAATCTGGGTAATGCTTATTATAAAGTTAATAATATACCAATGGCAATCCTGAATTATGAGAGGGCAAAAATACTGGATCCCTATGACGATGATATTAAACATAATCTTGCTTTGGCTAATGCCCATGTAATAGATAAGATAGACATAATACCGGAGTTTTTTATGAAAAACCGGGTAAGAAATATTGTTAATATTGCGAGCTCCGATAAGTGGGCAATAATTAGTATCTCAACCTTTATTCTGTTTCTGTTATTGTTTTTAATTTATTTGTTTTCTGCCAGGGTTGGAATAAAGAAGATTTCTTTCTGGTGCGCGATTCTGATACTTTTTATTTCTGTATCTTCATTCTATTCTGCCTTGAAACGCAAGCAATTCCTGACATTAAAGAACGCTGCAATAATTATTTCTCCCACTGTAACAGCAAAGAGCTCACCTGCTGAATCGGGAGTCGATTTGTTTATTATCCACGAGGGTACGAAGGTAATAATTGAGGATAGTATTGATGTATGGAACAGGATAAGAATAGGTGACGGTACAAAGGGGTGGATTAAAAAAGAGGACAGGGAGCTTATCTGAATCCCGCAAATCTTCTTAAGTCTGTTCTCGGATTTAAGCACATCACAGGTACCTTGTATTTATTGGTTATATATTTCTGGTCTTTTAAGCCAAAGAGAACTTTATCAATTGTAATACGCCGGCTTAACATAATAATTAATAAATCTGCATCTATAAAGTTTGAGAATTCAATAGCCTCTTCTACAAAAGATTTCTTTCCCCTGGCATGAACAAGTTCAAATCCAATGTTTCTGCCTTCAAGAAAACGGGTGGCAAATTTCAGATTATTTCTGATCCTGTAATCAGAAGAATTGGGACGGAAAAGATAAACACTGGGGGTGTAAATTTTTGTAAGAAAATTAATCCATTTAAGCTTTTCCTTATTTTCAAATCTGAAATCAATCGGGACAATTACCTGTTTGATAATATCTCTCTTCGGAGGCGCCTGAATAACTATAAAAGGGATCTTTGAACCATACATCACTTTTATTGCCCTGCTTCCTGTAAACCTCTGCATGCCTGTTGGACCGCTCGTCTTCATTATAACCAGGTTAGCATCAATGTTGGCTGCAACGTCTTTTATTGCATCTGACACTTTACCCGGCCTGACCAGTACCCTGGGCAGAATATGATATTTTTTTTGTATTTCTTTGGCCAGCTCAGTCAGCTTTTCATTTACCAGGATTTCATTTTTAAGATTGTCAATTATGTTAAGCATAGTAATATCGCTGTTAAGCAACTTGGCAATTTGCACACCATGTTGAAGTGCGTAATCCGACAGGATCGTGAAATCATAGGGAAGGAGTATGGTTCTTACTGTTTCTTTCATGTCTGAAATTATTAAAAGAAAATTGAAAATCCGGGTTTATTATCTTTATGTAAATATAATAGTTATGATGTTAATATTCAATAGTTTATCCAACAAAAATTAATTTACAGCAATAAATAATACTATATAACAGCTGCACAGGGCACTCTTTATATATGGTGAAGGACTGCAAATAATATATCTAATATTTTATTTATAATGATTTATTATACAGATTTTAATTAAATATTAATATTAAAGTTACTATTTTTAATTTTCTATTTATAATTTATTATAAACAATGTTGTATTCCAAATAAGGGTATAAACTGTTATATATTATTGAAAACTGATATTTTAAAATTGAATAGGAAATGAATACTGTTATACTTATGGTTTTAGCCTTTGTGGGCTATATAATTGCTTACAGAACATATGGCAGATACATAGCTGGAAAAATACTGGTTGTTTCAGATAAAAACAAAATGCCAGCACACCAGTTTAAAGATGGCATAGACTATGTGCCAACAAAAAGAAGCATAGTATTCGGCCATCATTTTACAACAATTGCGGGTATAGGCCCTATTGTCGGTCCGGCAATCGGAGTAATATGGGGCTGGGTACCGGCCTTTTTGTGGGTATTCTTCGGATCTATATTTATGGGCGGAGTGCATGATTTTGCTACACTTGTAATATCTGCAAGAAACCAGGGTAAGTCGATAGGAGATTTGACAGGAAATATCGTCAATAATTCGACCCGTTACGCATTTCAGTTTCTGATTCAGTTTTTGTTATGGATGGTCTTAGCACTCTTTACGATTATTGTTGCTACGTTGTTTGTTGAATACCCGGCATCGGTATTTCCTGTATGGTTTCAGATCCCTGTTGCTGTGTGGCTCGGATGGCAAATCAGGAAAGGCAGGAATGAGTTCATTTATTCGATCATCGCCGTTTTATTAATGTACATCTCGATTATAGCAGGGCCTTATATTGAAATAGAATTTACATTTTTTAATAATGAAGTAGACAGGAAACTGTTATGGGGCCTTTTAATACTTTTATACGTATTTTTTGCTTCAACAGTGCCTGTAAACAAATTGTTGCAGCCCAGGGATTACATAAATTCTCATCAGTTGCTGATAGCCATGGCTCTGCTGGTGCTGGGAACAATCATTGCTCATCCCCAGATTACAGCTCCTGCTTTTAATCACGTTGCGCATAAAAATGATCCTACTTTGCCCGGACTGATGCCAATGTTATTCATTACCATTGCCTGCGGTGCAATTTCAGGATTTCATTCTTTGGCGAGCTCCGGTACAACAGTTAAACAGGTTAATAAAGAAAAAGATTCGGTATTCATCGGATACGGGGGGATGATACTTGAAGGATTCCTTGCTATCCTCGTAATTATTGCTGTAGTGGGGGGGCTGGGAAGATCAGAATTTTTCTCTCATTATTCATCATGGAAGGAAATTGCAGGCGGAATAGACATAAGTCCCAAAATTGCAGCTTTCGTCAATGGAGCCTCGAAATTGTTATACAGCATAGGTATTCCCCTGGAGTTTGGTAAAGTGTTGATCGTTGTATTTGTTGTAAGTTTTGCAAATACTACACTTGACTCCGCTACAAGAATACAGAGGCTCTCCCTGCAGGAAATATTTAAAACAAAAAGGGGAACCATTGTCAGACCCTTAAATAGCAGGTACTTTGCAACAGTAATAGTTGTTTTGCTGGCAGCCATAATAATATATTATCAAATAAAAGCTGAACAGGCACTCAGACTATGGCTTATGTTCGGCGCATTGAATCAGCTTCTAGCTGCACTCGGTCTGGGGATAATCAGCATTTACCTCTATCATAAAGGGAAGAATTATCTTGTTGCCTTCATTCCCATGTTATTTGTCCTCACAATTACTGTGTGGGCCATGATTAATAATGTCCTGAGTTTATCAAAACCCGCTGTCATTAAAGAAAAAGAATCATTACTACTGCTAATAATTGCCGTCCTTGTCCTGTTACTTACAACATGGATGTTAATAAGCGGAGTGAGATCATTATTTATTAACAGAAACAGGAAGCTTTCATCTTCTTAAGAACTGTTTGCAGATTTAAAACCTTACATCAAAGAATTTAAAATTCTTCAGTCCGGCATCATCAACGTTAATATATTCAATATAGGCGGAATCGGGGCCTTTCATGCACCAGTTAATAAATTCGGTAACATTCTTTTCATGTCCCTCAGCTTCAATATAAACACTGCCGTCAGGCATATTCCTGACATATCCTTTTATTCCATAATTTCTGGCAGCAAGCCTTGCCGAATATCTGAATCCTACACCCTGAACCCTTCCGAATATTTGAATATTTTTATGCTTCATTAACTAATAAATTAGGTAATTTTAGTGTTATAATTCATGTTATAAAATTAACATAATACCATGTTAAAATTACTTGATTTTTTCTTTCTTGTATTTCATACGGTATTAATATTTTTTAATCTTTTTGGCTGGATATTCAGGAAAACCAGGAAACTTAATTTAATAACCCTGTCTCTTACCTGTGCCTCCTGGTTTATATTGGGCATATTTTATGGAATAGGATACTGTCCGTTCACAGACTGGCATTTCCAGGTACTAATAAAAACGGGTCATACAGATTTACCGGACTCATATACAAAATACCTGGCAGACAGGCTTACGGGTTGTGATTTTAATCAGGGTTTTATTAATAGTGTTACTCTTATTTCGTTTCTCGCCGCATATACAGTTTCAATATATTTAAATATCAGGGATTATAGAAGAAAGTTAAAGCAGTAAGAACATGAACTATTCATTAAGGTATTTGTTTATCAGGCTCAGAAGCTTTTTTATTTCTATGGGTTTGGCTATAACATCATTGCAGCCTGCCTTAAGGCATTTTTCTTTCTCATCCTTGAGCACTAAAGCAGTTTGTGCTATTACAGGAATGTCCTTATTAAGTTTTCGTATCTGGACCGTAGCCTCAAAACCACTAATATCAGGCAGTTTAAGATCCATTAATATCAAATCAATCTTATTTATAGATTTACACAGATCAATGGCTTGATATCCGTTATCGGCATGTATTATACGTGCATCAGTGTTATGAAGCAGGGCTTCAAGAAACTTGTAATTGACCTCATCATCCTCGACAACAAGAATTATTCTGTCTTTCCAACTATACTGCGAAAGGGAAGGAGCTTCATCGACATCCTCAATCATATCATGATGGGGCAGTTCTTCATAGGGGATTTGAAAGTAGTAGGTTGCACCTGAGCCTGGTTCTGATTCCAGCCATATTTTACCACCCATAAGTTTAACCAGCCCTTTGGAAATTGTAAGACTTAATCCCAGTCCTTCAAATTTCTTGACAATTGTTTCCTGCACCTGTGAGAGCCTGTCGAATATATATTTTTGTTCATCAGCAGTAAAGCCTGCTCCCGAGTCTTTAACATAGAATTCAAGCTTTGTGTCGTCAGCTTTATAATAGCCGATTTCTATAGTCCCCCTGTCAGTAAAATATAGTGAAGTATTCAGCAGATCTGACAATATCTGTGTTATTCTTCCCGAATCCGTATACCCAATAATTTCCTCGTTAGGAGGCAAACTAATCTTTATTGCAACATTATCCTTGTTAAGCTTGGATTTTTGCCTGTTGAAATTTATTAATAATTCATTAAGTAATAAATTAAAATTACATGGGGACTTGTTAATTTTTAAATCGCCTGTTTCATATTTCGCCAGCTCAGATATATCATCAACAAGCTTTTGCAGTTGCTGTCCCTGATGTTTTATTATTTTAAAGTATTCATTCCTCGTTCTGGCATCAAGATTTCCAATGTTCAGCAATTCGGCGAAGCCTATAATAGAGTTCATGGGGGTTCTTATTTCATGGGAAATGTTTGCAAGAAAAATGTTCTTTTGCATATTTATTTCTTCAGCTTTCTCCTTAATTCTCATAGCTTCTCTTCTGAATTTTTCCTGTTTTGTAATGTCACATACGGTTCCTATAGTCAGAAGATCCATGTTTTTAAGCCCATTGATATTTGTGATGCGCATTGAGACATATATTGCTTCTTTAGCCTCTGAATTGAACCTTGTCATTTTAAAGCTGCACTCGGCAAAATCCTGGTCAGCAGGCACTGCATTAAGGTATTGTTCCGGATTTTCCCTGTCTTCAGAATAAATATTATTCAAAAAATCTTCTACAGGCAAGGTTAATTCATCAGTTTTAATGCCAATTATTTCAGCCGCCAGTTCAGAAAACTGCATTAAATTACTGCCCTGAGTTTTTGTCCAGTATCCAATATTCTCAAGTTCAAGTACTTTTATTAGCTGGCGGTAAAAAGGAAATGATTCAGGTTTTCTTTTTTTATGTCTTTTGATTTCCATCTTTCTTTTGCATTATCCGCTTCATTTTTCCGGGGTTAATCATGCTGTAATAATACGGATTATATATA
Organism: uncultured Bacteroidales bacterium; assembly: GCA_964580815.1. Lineage (GTDB taxonomy): Bacteria > Bacteroidota > Bacteroidia > Bacteroidales > UBA10428. The sequence continues at coordinate 9,892 of CAZOLY010000074.1, read as the reverse complement.
AGTGATAAAGGCAGTATATGTTAATTCATCTTCAAGTCTGGTTCTCGATAAAAGTATCTCTACTTCTTTTTCTTTCCTGTCTTTGGTTAATATTTTAACTTTCTTCCTTGCATTGATAATTTTATTATCACCCGGACCAACAAAGGCTGCAACAAATTCATTATTGTCTATTATTTTATCCGAGAATAAAACACCGATATCCTGGTTTAGAACTTCGCTTCTGTTATGGCCCCACAATTTTTCGGCAGCTTTATTAAAAAATATTATCTTATTACCGCTGCCAATAGTTACTATTGCATCTAAAAATTCTTCAAGAGTCTTCTCATTCCTGTTTTTAATCTTTTCTATCATACTAAACTGATGCTTCATTTCAAGTTTTTCTTCCCGCAGTTTTCTGCTAAGTTCTTTTTTGGATTCACGCAATAGTTTTTCCTGATTTTTAAGAATTTCAGTCTGTTCCCTTAAGTTTATTTCCATCTGCTTTTCATTTGTAACATCCTGTCCGATAAAGAATATCTTGTCTACATCGCCATACATATCATATATTACACTGAAGGCTCCCCTTATCCATTTTTCTTCATCATTTTTGGTTTTAACCTTAAACTGCCCCTGAAATCCAACGCCCTTAATTACGGTTTCCCATTTTTTATTAAAAATATCCAGTTCCAGGGGATTTATCAGATCAAACACAGAAAGGGATGCTAGTTCAGTATTTGTGTATTTGAAGATATGCTGAAATGATTCGTTATAATCAGTGATATTGCCATTTATATCGAATTCAATTTTTATACCTGAACGGTTTACTGAATCAATAATACCTTCCATCTTCAGGCTAAGGTTCTTATGTTCGGCAGTATCAATTGCAAGAAAAAGGATCTTATCCACTTCGTTGTCTTCGCGCCTTATACAGGTATATGTTGCCATTGTCCACAAGTCTTTTCCTGATTTTGTAATATGTTTCATATATCCTTCAAAATGCCTGCCGCCTTTTGAAAGATTATCCCATATTTCATCAAACCACTTCCTGTCTTTTTTGCCGATAAATTCAGATATATGTTTCCCTTCCACTTCTTCGGTAAGAGAATATCCAAGCTTATTAAGGAATTTTGTATTGGCATATAATAAATAACCTTCTTTATCATATTCGGCACGAATCAAAGTATGATTTACAGTATTTTCCAAAAGGACAAACTTTTCAGCCTGTCTTGTTGCTTCTTCTTGGGTGGCCTGCAATTCTTCCATATTTTGCCTCATCTCTTCTTCCTGCGAGGCAAGTGCTTCGGTTTGAGCTTTTGTTTCTTCAAGCAACCTGGTGGTTTTTATATTGATCTCAGCCATTGATAATGTAGAGGCTATATTCTCAGCTATCTTTTCGACAAAATCAACCTGATGCGGTTCGATTTTATTTAAAGAGGCAAATTCAATAGCCCCAAAAAGCTCCTCATCTTTTATTAATGGAACTATCAGTATTGATTTTGGATTCGTGAATCCCAGTCCGGATGTTACATTTACATAATCACCGGGAACATCAGTTATATATATTGATTTCTTTTCTGCAGCGCTTGTACCAATTAATCCGTCACCCCATGCAATTTGCTTATCGGCAAACTTTTTTCTGTCATAAGCGAAAAAAGCTGTCATATCAAAATATTTCTTTTGCCCATTGTCATTTCTGAGTATATAAAATCCACCCTGCGTCGCATTTATATATTTTGTGAGCTCCTTTATCACATTAAATGACAGCGATTCAATATCATCTATCTCATTTCTCAGTATATCGCCAAACCTTGCAAGTCCCTCGGCAATCCAGTTTCTTTGTTCATCTTCCTTTCTTCGTTTAAGGTCTTTCTCTTTATTATCTTTCAACTTATCCCTGAGGTTTAATAAAGATTTGCCAAGGCTGTCATTTTTATCACTTTCGAAATCCTGCGAAAAATCTTCCTCTATCAAATTTTTAGTGAACTCTTCTATTCTTTGGGTTTTATGTTTTTCGGAATCTATAATTTTTTGTTTTTTTTCTAAAATTTTTGAAAAATAATTTACAGAAAAAAAGGTCACCAGGGGAATAATAAGTACAAGTGATGAGATAATATAGAGTATGGGATTTTGAGCATAAAGTCCCATAAAGTCAGTTAAAGTGTAGGAGAAACTTTCGTGAAGTATAATATCAATGAATATAGCAGCAACAGGAAAAAGCAAAGAAATAATAAAAGCCAGAATTGTTAATTGGACAATAGATTCTTTTTTATTTTCCATAAGGATAATATTAAATAACTTTTTAATGCCGAAAGACTATATCTAAAAATAATTAATATTTCTTTAAAATAATATTTTTAATAAAACTTTATTGAACAAGCTGCAGTTTTTTATTAAGAGCGGGCACTTGATATAAATTTATCGCCAGGACAATGTATTTACGGGGATAACAGCTTATAAATATTGCTGCAAGAGGAAGATTATTATTAGTCCGGATGCACGTTTATATACAGGAAGAGAGCTGCATTAAAGCTCAGAAACGTTAATGTATAGCGAATTTATGGCTGGTGGTTGTTAACTATCTTTTTAACAGTATTTACGAAATCATAATGATTTAAGGGTTTTGTGAATACGGCTTCGATGCCTAGCTTTTTAGCCATATACAGATAGTATGGCCTTCCTCCTGATATTGCTACAATTTTTATTCCAGGTGCAATCTTCCTGAGTTCAATTATAAATTGCAGTCCCTCCATTTCCGGCATCACTATATCTGTTATCACAACGTCAAAGGAATTTGTGTTAACCAGATGAAGTCCCTCCATTCCGTTTTTTGCCTCCATAATATCAAATCTCTCATCTCTGAAAACATTTCTGATCAGCCTCCGCATCATCATATTATCATCAACAATTAAAACTCTTTTCATTTGCCCTTAATTAACTTTAAAAGTATAACGAATTTTATGCAAATTGGTTGTTTTTATTAGGGGAACTAACCAAAGGTAATGATTAAATTCAATTATATTAAGACGAAAAGAAAAATTAATATCAATACAATAATCTGATGGACAACAAAATGGAGAGGGTTGAAATAAAAATTTCAGTTAATTATTTTTTAATTAAAACAGACTCAACCTTCTCCACGAGATAATCCAGATCAATTGGTTTTTTTATAAAATCAACTGCTCCCATTTCCATTATTTTTTGCACATTCTCTTCGTCAGTGGCAGCTGATACTACAATAACAGGAGTATCCCTGGTTGCTTTTTTCTTCCTTAATTGTCTGAGAAAATCAAATCCGTTAATCTTGGGCATTAATAAATCCAGTAAAATCAGGTCAGGAGTTTGTTTCTCAATTATATTGAAAGCTTCTTTTGCGCTAAAGGCGGTTTCAATTTTATATCCCCGATCATCAAAAATAGCTTCCAGTAATACTACATTAGTAGTGGAATCATCGACAACCAGTATATAATAATCTTTATTGGGTTTCATTTTTTCTTGCCTATCATATATTATATTAAAGTTATAAAAAAATAAGATATAAAACCAATACAAATAAAATTATTATATAATTGATCAGGCTCTAGTAAATATAGTCAAATAAACAATTATTTGCAGTATATTTTAATTCAAATATTAGAGGGAAATCAGAAAAAGGTGATATATATCACCTTTTTTTGGTTAAATATTTTAATCAGTCAACATTTTTTATTATATTTATTTAAAGTTATTAGACATATCATTATGGCTACAAATAGTGATAGAGGTTGTATAATACCGTTTAGCAATTGTCTCAGCGAGGAAGACATTGAAGAGATTTTACAGCACAGCAATGTTGTCAGATATGACAGGAGGGAAGTGATATTCAGACAGAATACCCGCACATCCCATATAATGTTTGTTAAGTCAGGACTGATTAAAATTTTCAAAGAAGGGAGGAATAACAAGTATATAATCTTAAGAATAGCAGTACCAGACGATTTTCTGGGATTAATGTCGATATACGGCGGAGATACGCACCAGTATTCAGCTTCAGCAATTCAGCAGTCAGAAATTTGTTTTATTGATATAGATGCATTTAATAAGATACTTAAGACCAACGGGGAATTTACACTTAGGATCATAAATGTAATTAGTAATGACGGACTGTTCATCTTTAACAGGCTTATGAGCCAGTCTCATAAGCAACTACCCGGCCGTATTGCAGACGTTATTCTGTATTTTTCAGAAATTCTGTTTAAAAGTAATGAATTTGAGTTCCCTTTTACCAGGAGGGAACTTGCTGAACTGGCAGGGACAACCAAGGAGAGCTTTATCAGAACCCTGGCAGAGTTTAAACATGATAAAATAATCGATCTCGAAGGTGCCAAGGTTACTATTAACAGTATGAATATAGTTAAAACTCTCAGTCAGCTGGGATGATTTTTATTAATTAATACAGGCAAAAAAGATGAAAATATTAATAACAGATGATATCTTTACTAACAGGTTGTTGTTATCCGAAATTATTGAGGATCTGGGTCATGAACATATTGAAGCTGAGAACGGAAAGATAGCTATTGAATCACTGATGTCAAATGATGACATAAACCTGGTATTAATGGATATTGAGATGCCTGTCATGAATGGCATTGAAGCTACAAGGCATATAAGACGAATGCTGGCACCCCCAAAAAATGATATACCTATTGTTGCACTTACAGCACACAATCCTAAAATATTTTTCGATAATTATAAAGATGTTGGTTTTGATCAGTTATTAACCAAACCGTACTCGGTGCAGAAAATTATGAACCTGCTGCAGACTTTTAGCAAATAGCAGATTAAGACAAACCCTGTAAATGGCTACCTGAGAGTCAGTAAATCAATAATCTCCGACACTCCGGCAGAATCGGTCTCATCAAAATTATTATACCTTATATGCCAGTTGACTGCTAATTTAATACGAATTATGTTAATAAGGAATATCAGTCGGGGATATTCTTATGAAGACTCGTGTATGGAAGCAATACTAGGCACTAATAAAATCATAAACCCTGATTACCTTAAAGAGATTATGAGGCAAGGGTTTTAAAATTATTCTTTTGTTTTCTTTCTGGTACAGAACGTAATGGTAAAAAGTAAAGCATTGCAAATGTGTTGGGAATATGCCCATACTTTCGAGTTCATCGCCTGAGAGGCATTTGTCTCTTTTAATCTTTAACGTTGGGGTTTGAACGGTTGATTGCATAGTGGTCTGATTTAGTTTCAAAGACTAAATCTACTATAAATTATATCTAATAGTCAAGTAATGAACGGTGATATACATCATCAAACCAAAATGATTTGCATCATTTAATATAGTATTAATTATCACCGGGAAGATGATATTCTATTCCCTTATCAGTTTCTTAATACCAATTAGTTTTGAATTCACTGTAATGTTCATAATATATATGCCAGGAGGCAGGTTTCCAATCCTGTCATCCAGCTTTACCTCTTTGCAGCCCTCTGTTATTGATGTTGACAGCTCAAGCTTCAATTGCCCGAGAAGATTATATAACTGAATTTTTAAATCTCCCGGATATGAGCTGTTGAAGGAAACTGACAACTCGCTTGTAAAGGGATTGGGATACGCTTCAAAACCAATATATCCTGCAACCGGATTATTGTTGGCTCCCGAGTAAATATCCACCGGGTAATATAAGTCGTCTATATTATCATCTATCCACTGAAGACGTTCTGTAAGCCAGTTTTTAATGTTCAGTATTTCTTCTTCATAGGTATACGATACATAATAAGGTTGAAACAAACGTTCGCTGATTATGGGCCAGACTTCATAATTGCGTTGAACCGGTTCATGAATATAATTCACAATGGAATCAATCAGGGCAAATACAGAATCGGTATGCAGCATACCCTGCCTCAGTTCATGCCAGCGTGCCTGAAACAGATCAACAACGGAAACATCTTGCAAAAAGCGGGTAACAGGCAGGCGGGTATTGAAATCAAACTGCCATCCGTATGTTAAAAAACCTTCCTGAAAGATTGTATTCCCGAAAGCAAGATCGTAATCCCACAGCGGCCCGAATTTTATCCTGTTATCAATATCAGCCCTGTCCTTATAAAAATAGGTGCTGTAAAGATATGCATCGGCATTCTTGGTGAATTCATTCATTACCAGGTAATCAACCAGGGAACTGTCACTCATATATTTTCTGAATCCCGAGTCAGGATCCGTAAAATAGTTACTGTATAAAACAGCCATACAGGTATCCAGGAACGAATAAATATACTCTGTCTGCTCGGGCTGGATATTGTCGGCCTTGGGATATATGATTTCAACATCGCCATAGTCCTTGTCCAGCCGCATTATATAGCCTCCTGTAACATCTACACCTGAAATCTCCACTTCACGCAATCTTGCAATATTAATCCTGTCAGGATGCCTTTTGATATTTTCGTTAAGGCAATAGAGCCCGAGAAATTCACCGTTCATAATTAATTCGCAATACCTGCTGCGTACCTGGTAACTGCCGAGCCTGCGCCCGAGGTCGTAAATCATGCTATTACGAAACTGCGCTTTATCATGAAAGGGTCCGGTCAATATCCAGTCTTCATCTTCAGGCATGCCGAGCAGCACGACATTAGTGTCTATTTCCAGTGTATCTAAGGAATAGATAGTCTCGAACCTGTAGGAACGTTTTGGAAATTCACCGGAAGATTCTCCCCTGACTTCAATTGATACTTCTCCCGAATAGACATTGGATGAATCGGAAGGTTTGTTGTATTTGCCGGGGCCGTTATCGATAATATCCATATAAGCTTTTCTTCGTATGTTCTTGTAAGGTATACCATACTCGTCAGTATTTATAACCACAATGGGAAATTCCGTGGAATCCAGCATGCACTGCCTTTTATACCTGAAAGGATCGCTGTACATGTTATAGTTTGTCCCTGTAAGGTTGTACAAATAAATTTTGTAATAAAGATCGGAACCGCCGATGGTATCATTAAGAACATGTACGGCGAGTATGTTCTGACCGTCAGCAAGGAGCGAATCCAGCCGGGGCTTGTTAAAGAAATAGCCCAGAACCTGAAATGGATACGTTTCGCGTTCATGCGATCTTACCGTAACATCATCATAGGCAGGTGCATCAGCAGAATCGCCTGCATTTACACTTAATATCTTTTTACCGTTAAGATATGCTATGTAACCGTCATCGTAATTACAGGAGATATTTAACTTATCTACTTTTGATTTATCTGTAACATTAAACCTGTACCTCAGATAAAGCGAAGCTGCACCATTATCAATAGTTACATCTTCATTAAAATACCCGTAGCCGATTGTGCCGGTATCCTGAAGCCATGAGGAGTCATCAAAACCGGACATAAACCAGTTTGAATCAGGCTCTTCCGTGGCCGCCAGATATTTGAAAGGAGTATTGGGATGGATATAATAGATCTGTCCGCTTATATTAACAGCATTGAGAAAAAGTATAAGGATAATGTAAATAGTACTGGCTGAATTTTTAATTACTCTCTTTAAATTACCTTCTTTTCCTGTGGTACGTGTAATCATTTTATCTCTGAAATTAGGTTGAACACTTCTATTTATTTTATTTTTTTAATTTTCAGGAAAGTATATTTCTATATGCTTTTTTTATGAAGGGCTAAATGTAATTAAAAAAATTTAATTGCACGGATTTAGCTTCAGGTATCTTGGGGAAAATTAGGCCCTAATAAAGCAATATGCCGGGTTACTCAAATCTAAACCAGTCAAAATCAGCGTACCCTTTGCTTTCGGTGATATTCGGATTAATACAGAATAATCCTATTTTAGCACCTATCCATATTCCTTCCCCGGCTGAAAATTCTTCGCCAATAGATATATAATTTATCCCGTCAGTACTATAATAAAAACTACATACGGCGTTGGTGTCAACATGAACCTTCAAATAGCAGCTGTTATTTTGAATATCAACAGAATCAACATTTTGTGAGATATCATTATGCCTGTTATATTCGCCCTTATACATTCCAAGCTTTAATCCATGTGCTGTTTTTTCCATTGCAATGCAGGCCCATTCCTTCCCCATTACCGCAAGTCCGCTTTTTTCATTCCGGTTTTCAGGATTGAAAATAATTTTTGTTGTAACATCAAAGGTGGGGGCAGGGAACTTTTGCATCAGCAGGTTTGGCACAAACCACAGATTACCTTGCTGGGATATATTCTGTACAGCATACAGCCTTATATGGCCGGGATTATCTGTCAGGGAATACCAGTTGTCACCGGGATTGGCATGCCATTGCCATTGAAGTGCCAGCTGGCTGGTATCAAATTCATCTGTTGTCTGGGGAACAGTAATTATATAGTGCCGGCTTGTATCAGGCTTTATGTATTCAAAGACAGGTTCTCCTATACTATCGCCATTAATATCTATACCTATAAGGGGCCAGCCATCTTCCCATATCACAGGCTGTAAATGAACAATGCGGCCGTATGCTCTCATATCCTGAAAATGCAGAAACCACCAGTCACCGGATTTTGTGTCAACAATTCCCCCCTGGTGCGGACCGTTGATGCCGGTATTCCCATTATGCAGGACCACTTTTGATTCATAAGGGCCATAAATGCTATCAGAGCGCAATACGGCCTGCCATCCCTGCCGGACACCTCCTGCAGGCGCAAAAATGTAATAATACCCGTCTTTTTTCAAAAACTTGGGGCCTTCAATAGTGGGTTGTTCATCTTCATCATGAAATATTATGGTCCCGTTGTCCAGCAGTTTCTTGCCATCTTCGCTCATGCGATGCAAATATAAAATGGCACCTCCCAGTTTGCTTCTTACAAGATAGGCGTTACCATCATCATCCCATAGGGGGCAGGGATCTTCCCACATCTCAACGTCAACAACATGGTTCAGCTCCCACGGACCGGCAGGATCTGTGGCCGTTGCCATAAAAAGGCCTTCATGGGGTGTACAAAAGTATACATAGAACAGCCCGTTATGATAGCGTATTGACGGGGCCCATGAGCCCTGGCCGTGAGCCGGTTTATTATATTTTTCGAATGGCAGCCTGTCATAAACATGGCCGATTATTTTCCAGTTTACCAGGTCCCCTGATTGTAATACCGGTATGCCGGGCATACAGTTGAAGCTTGATGCAACCATATAAAAATCGTCTTTCACTCTTATCACATCAGGATCAGAGTAGTCTGCAAAGATCACGGGATTTTTATATCTGCCGTTTCCCAGGTCAGGAACCCACTTTTGGGCATATGCTTGTATATATGCCATAAATAGCAAAAGAAAGCAGCATGCAGTTGATTTCATAATATATTTTAATATAATATCCGAATATTACTTTATGCAATTTAATATTGCCCGTAAAATTAGGCAAACTTTTATATAAAAAAAGCCGCTGTAAAAGCGGCTTCCTTATTATTGTGATCCTGCTGGGATTCGAACCCAGGACCCCATCCTTAAAAGGGATGTGCTCTACCTGCTGAGCTACAGAATCGGCTTTTCAAAAGCGTTGCAAATATAGTATCTTATTTATTTTGAAAAAAGATTTATCTTATTAATTTCATCAATTTGTATTGATATTAATATATGTACTGATAATCAATATATTAATCCTTATTTTTATAACTTTGCTGCAATAATTACGTATTAAGAACTGTTATTTCAGAATTAATTTTTGTAATTTGTATAATAAAATTAAACAATTTTGACAATTACTAACCAAAACAATAAACTATGAAAAGGGTAAAATTCTTAAGCAAAAACTATTTCTTAATTATTTTATTTTTTAGTTTTTCATTATCATTATCTGCACAAATCAAAACTGTAGGTGAGTTTTTTGCAGGCGGTGTAAATGATGCAGGCACATTATTGGAAGCGTATATTACCCCGTGGGCCAATGCAATAGG
>CAZOLY010000073.1:0-16400 GCA_964580815.1 uncultured Bacteroidales bacterium | reverse complement strand
ATCAGTGTAATATGATTCAAAAATCAATGAATGCAATCAATGTATACAGGCCCTTGAAAAAGAAAAAGCAGCAAAAGAAAAAGCAAGCTCGATAAATGCCGAGCTAAAGAATGTTATCGCCAAATATTCAGGGGCGAAGAGATAAAGATTTCACAACTCAATATATAAATCAGAATAATTACCCCGGATTTTATGGTCCGGGGATTTTTTATTTGCTATCAGCATAATTACAGGTAATGAAGGTCGGCAGGAAAAAGTTATTTATAACATTGTCAGTGGTCGTTGTTACGGCCACCGGGGCAATATTGATTATTTTCAGGGATAAGCCCCCGGCAAAAGAATTTGCCATGGCCCGTAAATCTATTGCTGAAGCCAGGTCTTTAAGATCAGATATTTATTCGAAAGATTTATTTTATCAATCGGAGTATATGTATGACTCAGCGTTAGTGTGCTGGAAGAAGGAAAACAAGAAATTCTTCATAAGCAGGGATTTTACGAAAGTGAAAGATTGTATATTATTATCTGCAGAGCTTGCAGAAAAGGCTAAGGGTCAATCACTGGAGAGGGCGGCAGAACTAAAATCAGGATTGAAAATAAGTATTGACTCATTAATGAACGAAATAAATAAATTTCAATGCCTGTTCGATAAACTGCCGGTTCCGGAACCGGTAAGGTCTGATAATAACAGGGGCCGGTTATTATTATCGGAGGCGATAATTGCCTATGAAGGTAAGCAATATGCATTATGCAACGAAAAATTGGCTGTCTCAGCAGATTATATTTCAGGATCATATATACATGCAAAGGAACTTTTAACGGACTATTTTAAGAATTATCAGGAGTGGCAGGAGAAAGCCAGACAGAATATTAAATACTCGGCAAGTACAAATTCATATACAATTCTTGCTGACAAATTTTCAAGGCAGTGCTTTGTTTATTCCAGGGGCAAAGTTAAGTATACATTCGGTTTCGAACTTGGCAAAAACTGGATTGGTGATAAACGGTATATGGGAGATAAAGCAACACCTGAGGGGCATTACCAGGTAATAGAAAAAAAGGAAGGACGCCAGACAAAATATTATAAGGCTCTTTTACTAAACTATCCTAATGATGTTGACAGGCAAAGGTTTAGTGCAGATAAGAGAAACGGCTCTTTATTAAAATCATCAGAAATAGGAGGTTTAATAGAGATACACGGACAAGGAGGTAAAGGAACAGACTGGACTGATGGTTGTATGGCGCTGATGGATTCAGATATGGACATTCTTTATAAGCTTGCTCAGAGAGGAACAATGGTGACTATTGTAGGGTCCTTAAAACCCGTTGAAGATATACTTAAATGATTTAAACAGTAAATGGACAGCAAAATAATTTATATAAATGCAATCTGGCTGAAGTTAAGCAGGATATATAATGATCTCAGGGAGCGACTTTCTGGCTGGCTGCCCAGGCTTAATTATTATGTGAAGCAACATGCCAAAGTGTTTCTGTTTTTAAAGAACATATTTATCATATTGCTGGTTTTTGCCGTTATTGTTTTTACTGTTCCATGGATACAGGAAATTATTATTCCTGTCAGACATATTAGGCCCGTAGCATATTCATTATCTGAAATTGATGCTATTGCTGACCAAAAAGTCATAGTAGAGAAGTCAATACAAGGGCTGGATAAAAAACTTGCTGCACTGACTCCATGGGCACCTTTTCTGGTAGTAAATACAACGGGAAATGAGTTTTATTTGTACAGGAATAAGAAATTGATAAGGCAAGGAAAATGTTCAACCGGGAGTTATATTCTGCTGGAAAATGGTGACCAGCAGAAATGGATTTTTAAAACTCCGAGGGGAGAATTTCGTGTTCAGGGAAAAACTCCATCACCTGTCTGGAAAAAACCTGACTGGGCCTTTATTGAAGAGGGACTGCCTGTGCCGTCGCAAAATCATTCCTCACGTTTTGAGTATGGAGTGCTGGGAGAATATTCTTTGAGTCTCGGCCACGGATACCTTATTCACGGGACTTTGTACAAGAGGTTATTGGGACTGCCTGTAACGCATGGCTGCATCAGATTAAATGATGAGGATCTTAAAGTGATATACTATACTTTAAGTATTGGATCAAAGGTATATATCTACTAAGAACAGGATTTGAATATGAAAAGAATATTTAACATAGTTCGAAACAGTTTGTCAGAATTTATTACAAAGATGAGCCGAAGGCAAATTATTATTGCCGTATTGTCAGTCATTATCTTATGCTATCTGGGATTCTCAATAATTGCGCCGGTAAGAGAGATAAATCAATTAAACCGGCTTGAAGCGGGCAATCCGCAAAATGCTCCGTATAAATACTCCCGTATTATTGAGCATCCGGAATTTTTTGATCTGATTAAAAATAAAGCTTTCCGTGAATCGAGAATGATGATGGCAAAATCTGATTCTATTGGCTTGTTGGTTAGTCTGCAAGACAGTATTGTTGCACTTGAAATAAAAGGTATTCCTCTTCATCAGGTTAAAATAAGCAGGTATAAAGCAAGCAGATTATTCAGAGCAATTGATAACCGGACATATATGACCCTTTTTTCATCACCTCTAAGAGTAGAATTGCAAAATGCGACCATTAAAAAAGAACCTGTAATTTATAAACAGGCACCCAGAGATACTATAGAGGCTGAAAAATTATTGACACTGCCCGACACGACAAAAGAAAACCAGGCATACATTTCTTTAACATTTAATAATGGATTCAGGCTGTTCATTGAGCAGGAAAGGTCACGATCATTAAGGGCTGTGGGAGCAAAGATTGCTTTCAGGACCTGGAACTGCCTGAAACAGGCATGGGTGAATTTACACCATATGCTTCGTTTTAAAATTCCTCCTTATAGTCCGGTTATTAAAATAAGTATTCCGGGGAATGATGCCGAAACAATATACCATGCTTTACAGGAGAATGCTATGGTAAGTATCAAAATTTGATATATTGCAATTTGGGACTACAGGTTATAATAAATTTATAAATCCAGACGAAATGGCAACGACAAAAACTTTAAAAACACAGTCCGGGAAATCTAAATTTCATGGATTGGTACCTTTGGTATTTTTCTTAATTCTGATGGTAATCGCTATGATAGTGCTGAAACTGTTATTAAGATAGAGGGGAAGAGTACCTAAATAAATAATGGTTTGAGATGCCTTTCCAGGATATTGTATTTGACGTTTTCAGAAATTATGTCCCTGTATTTTACCAGGGCTTCTGAAAATTCATTCCCCAGTTCAACAGCTATTTTGTAACCTACGTGCATCAGCTGTCTAAGATCAGGATTATAACCGGAACAAACCTGGTTATGCGTGAGAGCATCAGAAAACCGGGTACTGGTCCATGTGCTGATTTCTTCGGTCGGAGGTAACTTCGACTTATCTATATTAAGTACTGTGGCATAAGGTTTTGTAAGTTCATCATACCGTATGAGTGAGTTTTTATAAATTTTCTTTGCTATTTCAAGTCCCTCGCCTCCGGCTTGGGCAAGTCCGATGATTTCTTCCAGCCATGTTGTCCCGGCTGTTTTTATATGAATCCCGGCATCATATTTTCTCATTGCGGTTCTAATTGACGAATAGATTGAAAATTTGTCGCTTCCGCTATGGATGCTAAGTTTAAGATTAGGAGGCAGTCCGAATACCCCGGCTGCATATTTTACTACTGCAATATCCTGTTCAAATTCCCTTGCAAATCTTTCTATACTGCCAATATAATCAATACCTTTAGCAAATAATCCGGTGAATTTTGGTGCAATAGTCTGTACTTCAACTCCCTGGTTCTTAAGCTCCGCAAGAATAAAAAACAGCTCAAGCGGGGTTTGTGCAATCTCACATTCATCCATAGATACTTCGGGAATAAATTTGTTTTTACCCTTTTTCTTTTCGATATAGTCATATATTTTTTTTACTTCGGTTATTGCAAGCAGGTATTTATGTGCAAAATTTTCAAAGAAATCAGCAGTAATATCCAGCTTTTCATCAATGCCGGGAATAGCAAGTTTGCCTGTGTAATGATTATATCGCTGTATAAATGAAGCTTTAATGCTGTCAGCTGCAGGCTGGCTAATGAAGTGGGCAACATCTATAGTAAAAAAATTACTGTAGTCCATAAATTCGTCAACTGTTGAAAGTCCGATATGGTCAGCATCGACATAGTAGTTGCCTTTCCATCCTTTTGCTGCAACTGCATCAGCTGCTTCTTTGGCTAAACCGGACTGGGTGGTTTTTACAATAGAATGTTCGCGGTGTGACTTGTTCCATACGGGTACAACCGTTACTCCAAGGTTATTTATTTCCTGAACGGCTTCAAGCTGGCTTTCACCTTCTTTTCCAAAGCGGTCACCTGTTCCGAATGAATATTTTTCAATATACATAGGGTTTCTTTTTATTATCAGGCTATTATTACTATAATGTTTCTTACTCGTTTGCAGGTTTACCAATGGTAGCCAGTATGCCTCCATCCACGTAAAGCACATGGCCGTTAACAAAATCGGAGGCTCTGGATGCAAGAAATATTGCGGCACCCTGCAATTCTTCGGGGGCTCCCCATCTTCCTGCCGGAGTACGGTTTATGATAAATTCGTTCATGGGGTGTCCTTTTTTCCTTATAGGTTCTGTCTGGCTTGTAGCATAATATCCTGGTCCGATTGCATTAGCCTGGATGCCGTACCTTGCCCATTCCGTTGCCATGCTTCTTGTAAGCATTTTGAGTCCTCCTTTTGCCGATGCATATGCTGCAACGGTGTCGCGCCCCAGCTCACTCATCATTGAACATATATTAATGATCTTCCCTCCTGATTTACGGGAGATCATACTCTTTACGACATGTTTAGCCATGATAAAAGGTGCGACAAGGTCAACTTCTATTACTTCGCGAAAATCATTAACACCCATCTCGAGCATGGGTATCCTTTTAATTATGCCTGCATTATTAACCAGGATGTTTATTGGGGCAACCTCCTTTTCTATTGTGGCTATATTCTCCATAACCTGCTTTTCATCAGTTACATCAAACAGGTAAGTATTTACACTAATACCAAGAGCATTGTATTCTTTGCGGGCATTTTCAATTTTATCAACTGAAATATCGTTTACCACGAGGTTGGCACCTGCTTTGGCCAGTCCAATAGCCATAGCCATACCGAGTCCGTGTGTTGCACCTGTTACCAGTGCAGTTTTGCCGGTAAGATCAAATAAATCCAGTGACATAGCTAAATTGGTTTTAAATGTTTATCATTTTAATTCAGAAGGTTGCACTATATCCATATCGCCATAGTCCAGGTTTTCACCAGCCATGCCCCAGATAAATGTATAGCCGGCTGTGCCGACACCTGCATGTATCGACCATGTTGGTGATATTACGGCCTGCTCATTTTGAAGCCATATGTGCCTTGTCTCCTGTGGCTGTCCCATAAAATGGCATACGGCCTGGCCTTCGGGGATTTCAAAATAGAAATAGGCTTCCATTCTTCGCGAATGTGTATGGGGGGGCATAGTATTCCATACGCTCCCTGCAAGCAGCTCGGTCATTCCCATCTGCAGCTGGTTTGTTTCAACGACTCCATTAACCAGCAGTTTCATTATTTTTCGGTGGTTCGATGATTCTTTACTACCCATTTCCTGCACGATAGCATTGGCCAGTGTTACCTTTTTTACAGGATATTGCTTGTGGGCAGGGGCGGAGTTAATATAGAATTTTGCAGGCTTGTTTTTGTCAGTACTTGCAAAAGTTACATCTTTTACACCCATTCCTATATATATAGCTTCCTTATACTTAAGTTCTGTTTTTGCTCCGTCTACCGCAACTATACCTGTCCCTCCGACATTAATGATCCCTGCCTCACGTCGCTGCAGGAAGTAATCAGATTTAAGGGGGTCTATAGTATCGAGTTTAAGGATTTCACCGGAGGGTAAAATTCCGCCGACGATATACCTGTCATAATCTGAGTAAACCAGTGATATCATATTATCCGTAAAAATATCAGCGACAAGAAATTCTTCCCTCAGCCTCTGCGTATCGTAAGATTTCGCATCAATAAAATGCGAAGCATAGCGTATTTGAAAATTAATATTTTTCATATTTGTCATTTTAATTATTTAAGAAGCCGAATAATCCCGGAAGCCATAAACTGAGTTTTGGTATATATGTTACCAGGAATAAGCACACTATCATAGCAACAAACATTGGTATTAAAGGTTTTATAACAGATTGAATTTTAACATTAGCCACGCTGCAGCCTACGAACAGAACTGTACCTACAGGTGGAGTAATAAGTCCCACGCATAAGTTCATAATTAATATTATTCCAAAATGTATAGGATTCAGACCAAGCTGCTGGGTGACTATAGGAAGAAAAATAGGAGTAAAGATCAGCACGGCAGGTGTCATATCCATGAATGTGCCTACAAAGAGCAGTATTAAATTAATAACCAGCAGAATAATTACGGGGTTATCACTTAAATTTAACAGTCCTTCAGAAACTGTCTGGGGGATATTTTCATATGACATTATCCATGACAATCCTATGGATGTAGCAATTAAAAACATGACAATCGCTGTTGTTGAAACAGTTTTTAATATTACACCGGGCAGATCTCTCCATTTTAATTCTTTGTAAATAAATGAGAGGATAAGGCAATAGAGGACGGCTATTGCCGATGCTTCTGTTGCAGTGAAGATGCCGGCAATCAATCCGCCAATAACGATTATAAGGAGTAACAAGCTGGGTACGGCGTCCCACAATTTAAACAAAGCTTGTTTAAAGGGTATTCTTTCGTCGACGGGATATTTTTTTCTATAGGCATATACTGCTCCGACGATCATCAAAAATAATCCCATCATTATTCCGGGTATGTAGCCTGCAATAAACAATGCCGATATTGAAACACCTCCGCTTGCGAGGGAATATACAATAAGAATGTTGCTTGGAGGAATTATAAGTCCGGTTGTTGCAGAACTTGAATTTATAGCGGCGCTGAAGTTTTCATCATAACCTTCAGCCTTCATTCTGGGGTGTAATATTGTACCTATTGCTGAGGCTGCTGCTGTTGCTGACCCTGATATCGCCCCGAACAGCATATTTGCTATTACATTTACAAAGGCAAGTCCTCCCGGCAGCCTGCCCACGAGCACCTTGGCAAATGCAATCAGGCGAATCGCAATTCCTCCGCGGTTCATGAGCTGTCCGGCAAATATAAAAAAGGGTATGGCAAGAAGGGTAAAACTATCAAGTCCGGTAGCCATACGTTGGGCCATGGTGGTAAATGCAGGCAACACATCTATAGATACAAGCATTGTCATGATGCCCGATAATCCTATACTATAAGCAATGGGAACGCCCAGTGCGAGGAAAACCAGAAATGTCGATACCATTATGAAAATACCTGTCCAATCCATATTCCAGATCTGTTATTTCTTTATTGAACTTTTAATAAAAATAATTTCGGTTATTGCATAATAGCTTATTAATAATCCTGATAAAGGTAATATGATATATACTATTCCAATAGGAATTTCCATAGATGCGGAAATCTGTCCCAGGTAAAACCTTGTATAAACCAGCCATGAACCTCCTGCAATCAGTACCGTTGCAGCAAAGATTAGGATCAGTATGTTGATAATTATGGATAAATATGCTTTGCCCTTGTCACCTAATTTGGTCGCCAGCAGGTCTATTGACAGGTGTTGTTTTTTCCCTGAGGCATATGCAGCGCCTGCCAGAGCCACCCAGATAAGCAGAAAGCCTGCCAGTTCACTGGTGAAGGAGTAAAATTTTATTGGAATCTGAACATTAAAGTTATTGATCATAAGGTTATTAACATAGCGGCTTATTATCTGCCATAAGACATCTATAACAAGGACCGCCATCAGTACGACCAGTATCTTCTCGAGTATTTTGTCAATAACTGTTCTTACTTTCATCATCATCAGGTTTTGGAGCTGCAGCTCTAATTTCCTCAATAAGATTATAAATTCTTTTATTTGATTTTAATTCTTCATATACGGGCATGACCTTTTTGGCAAAGAGGGATTTATCGGGAGTAATAATCTTAACACCTGCTTTTATTACGCCCTCATATGCTTCCTGCTCCGATTCGTGCCATAGTTTTCGCTGGTATATTACTGATTCATCTGCTGCTTCCTGAATCCATTTCTTTTCCTGTTCACTAAGTTTATTCCATATTATACTGCTTATCAGTACTACATCGGGAATTGTGGTGTGTTCGTCCAGCGAGTAATATTTACACACTTCATAATGGCGTGACAGGTAAAAGCTTGGCGGATTATTTTCAGCTCCCTTGACCACGCCGGTCTGGAGGGCTGTATACAACTCGCCAAAGTCAACCCTTGTGGGATTGCCTCCCAGGGCTTTTACCATATTATCTGCTGTAATACTTTCCATTACTCTTATTTCCATACCTTTGAGATCATCAGGTGTATTAATAGGTTTATCCTTAGTGTAAAAGCTCCTCGAGCCTGCGTCGTAAAAACACAATCCCCTCAGCCATATATGTTCGCCTGACAGCAGCAATCTTTTGCCAATTTCACCATCCAGTACTTTAAATGCATGTTCTTTACTTTCAAAAAGGTATGGCAGTCCCAGTACTTTATAGTCCTCCACGAATCCTTCCATTACAGCAGCAGATACCTTTGTTATAGCAAGGCTGCCAATTTGAAGAAGTTCAAGGCACTCCCTTTCTTTACCCAGCTGTCCGCTCGGATATATCTGTATAGCAAGTTTGCCTCCCGACTTTTTTTCAAGCTGTTCGGCCATAAAGACCATTGCCTTATGAACTGAGTGTGTGGGATCGAGAATATGTGCCAGCTTAAGCACTTTCTGCCGCTGGTTGAACCGGCAGCTGTCGGATGAAATTATCATTACAAGCAAGCAGATAATGAGCGGCACTTTTATGTTAAATTTATTTTTCATTATTTTTTTACAGGTTTTAAATCGTCTCCCAGCGGATTCATATGAGGCATTAACAAATGAACAATACCTAAAGTAATCAGGTATATTAATCCTGCTCCAAGGAAAGCGAAGAAATAACCCGAAGGCCCGCTTGATGACAACAATGTTCCCAGTATCTTGTCGGCAGCAATACCTGCTATTGCTCCTACCATGCCTCCAATGCCAACAACTGAAGCTGTAGCTTTTTTAGGAAATACGTCAGATACCAGTGTAAATATATTAGCTGCCCAGGCCTGGTGGCCTCCTGCAGCCAGGGCAATTAACAAAACGGCAATCCAGTACAATTTGTTGGTCCGCATAGTATTAAAAATTACAGATTCATAAGTGCCGGCTGTAATCTTTCCTGTTTCTTTTTCTATAAATGACTGAAATTCAGAAAGTGATTCCTTTTCCTTCTTTTCCGGTTTTTTACTGTTTATTCTTTTGAGGCTGAACAGCAGTTCATCTGGTATACCTTTACTCTCAACAGCGCTTATAGTTTTATCATTAACCATGAAAGTTCCCTTGTCCGTTAATGAAGCTTCGGTTATCAGCATAATATAATCTTTGGTAGCCGTTTTTCCGTAAACAAGGGCGAGGGTATCTTCAAAATCGCGCGCTGCCTTAAAATCCCGGCCTTCAAATTTCTTAACATCCTCAATAACATGTTGCGGCACATTTACAAGCTTCCCTTCCACTTTTACCTTGGCTTCTGCCAGTTGTTCGATCTTTTCAGGGGTAATTTTAAATCCGGTTTTAACTTTTGTGACAAACATCACGGGCATAATTATAAGGGCACACATTAAGAGAGTGAATTTTCGTGCCCTGTTTATGCTCCATCCCTTTCTTATAAGATAGGAAGAAAACCAGCCTCCTGTAACGCTGCCGCCGTCGGCAACCAGGTATATGACTATTAGCGGGAGTGCTATGGAGTGTATGTTAAGGCCAAACATATCAAATAAAAATTTGCCTCCCCAGAAAAGATAGAACCACCATACGGCATCTGTTACTTTTACTATGGGGAAGGCCCAGGTTTGCCTTATGGGGAGCAACTTGATCCAGGGGACTTTCTCAGTGGATTCCTCCCGGGAATCACTGTTAATATATGCCAGCTCTTTTTTTGATATTTTAGGATGTTTTTCAGGTTTACTGTATATTGAAAGCCATAATATTACCCATATGGCACTGAAAATTCCGGTAGTCAGGAAGGCAAACTGCCAGTTCTTGCCTGTTGACGCAACGACGACAAGTGGTATTATAAGCGGAGCCAATATTGCCCCAACATTTGTGCCTGCATTAAATATACCGTTGGCAAAGGCGCGATCTTTTTTAGGAAACCATTCTGCAACAGTCTTGACAGCTGCGGGGAAATTACCTGATTCTCCGAAACCAAGTCCGAAGCGGGCAATAACAAAGCCAATAAATCCGAATGCAGGGCGTATTGCAGCATGAAGCATGCCGAAAACGCTCCATATACCAATTGAAATTGTATAACCTATGCGCGTTCCGAACCGGTCGATTATACCCCCCATAGTAAGCATACCCAGGGCATATGCAATTTTAAATGCTATGCTGATACTGGCGTAATCAGCATCCGACCAGTTAAAAATTTTATATTGTAATGTAGGGGCAAGAACACCTATTATTGTCCTGTCCATATAGTTAATTGTGGTTGCAACAAAAAGCATCGCTAAGATCCGCCACCTGTAATTGCCGGTTTTTTGAGTCGTATTAGTCATGTTATTTTTTTATTGTTCTGACCCGGGCATTAATTTGGCTAAATATAACAAAATTTAATAAGCTTTTTAATTTATTGCTTTAATCCTTGCCATTTTGGGCGGGAGCAAATATTAATTTCATTTGTTAAAAAAAAATCCAAAAAAGTTAGTATAAATAATAAAAAAACTTGTCTTAATATAAAGGTCAAAATAATTCTAAATTAGAAAAGATATTAGTCGTTCTTTTATTCAATACTTGCCTTATGGCCGGGAACAGGCTTTGGAGGATGTCACTTTACATACGTTCAGTGCTATACACCTGGGTCATACAGAATAATTGCAGGAGTAGCGGGTGATTTATTATGGAACATACTGGCAAACAATGCGTATTTTATCCGCGGTGCTGCAGCCCATTACATTAAAGGGTTAGTGCCTGACTGGCAATAGGTTAGAGGAGTTTCGGGTGGCAGTCCTCCATAAGGCAAGTTTGATTATTCGACAGCAGTTTTACCTGCTCCTCAAAAGACAGCCAATCATTCAACCATCAGCTTTAAATAATATGCACCGGGTTTTCAGCCCCGAAATTATTATATTTATACAGATTTTGGGGATAGTAATATTTTAAATAAATAATGTAATAATAAATATATAATGAAAAAAGAAGTTTTTTTTATTGTTACAGTTTTTATGGGCTGCTTATGTAATTCAGTTATTGCCCAGGATACAATTCCTCTGTTATCTCCTTCAACAGAAGGCGGAATGTCATTAATGGGAGCATTGCAAAACAGGAAATCAACAAGAAGCTTTTCGGAAGAAAAACTCACAGACCAGCAATTTTCAGATCTATTATGGGCTGCCTTTGGCATAAACAGGCCAGGGGAAGGCAAAAGGACCGCACCTTCATCACGGAACCAACAAGAGATTGATATCTATGTATTTACAGAAGGCGGGGTATTTATATACAGCGCAGTAACACATTCAATAATAAAAATAATGAATGAAGATTTGCGCAAGTATACCGGCAGGCAGGACTATGTTGAAAAAGCTGCAGTGAACCTTGTTTATATTGCCGATCATTTAAAATCAAAAGATAGTGATCCCGTAAACAGATCCAAAACATCAAATATTAATACGGGATTTATTGCACAGAATGTTTATTTATATTGTGCTTCACAGGGACTGGGTTGTGTGGTCAGGGGTAATATTGATAAGGATCTTCTGGCAAACAAATTAAATCTCAGGGAGAATCAGGAAATAATAGTTGCCCAGTCTGTTGGTGTTATTCAACAGTAGAGTTTTATACGGGCGCTGTCCCTCAATTAAAAACCTTTCTGTATACCTTTTCAGGGAAATCCTTTTTCAGTGATGTTAAATCGCTAAAGCCAAGATCTCTGGATTTCTCTAAATTTTCATAACAGGAGGCACTATTGTTCTGCTGAAATGCAAATAGTGCTTTGAAATAATATACATCCGGATTTTCAGGTTCCAGGTTTTCATAAATTGACAGCAGTTTTTCGGTGAGGTTGACATCTTTTTGATTATTAATAAATTGACTTGCCACTGAGTATAATAATACTCCCAGGTAAGCCCTTGTACGCGAATAGGAATAAGCAGCAAGAGAATCTTTGGAACCTTCGGACTTGTAATCGATTTCAGCAATTTCGTTAAGCCACCAGTTAATATCTTCTGTAAATAAACACCTGTAATAATCCTGGTTGCGTGCAATCTCGTCTCTCAAAATATTCTCGAAAGAAAGGAAATAAGTTTTAATGCTTTCGTTGTTCCTGGTTTCCCTTAGTTCAGAATGAAAAATTTCCTTATTATTATCATCACATGTTTTGTAAGCTTTTTCCAGTACTTTAAATGCCGGCAGATACTTCCGTGCGGACAAAAGGCTGTCCTTTTTATATAAGATGGATTTAATATCTGTTTCAGCAATATTTTCCCGGAGCCCCGATTTTAGCAATAGAAAAGATATGCTTTCTTTTACAATATCAGAAGGAGGCCATTCATGTTTTCCATTAAAATAGAAAGAGATAAAATCAGGTTTCATTGCCAGATAATTGTCAGGAGAATAGTATTGTTCTATAAAATTAAAATCTTTAAATCCTGATACAGCCACCAGGGGGAAATTTATTTTTTCAAGCATATTTTTTTGAGGCCCCGCACCGCACATCATAACTCCCTTGCAGTTATTAGTTAATGCATATTGAAAAGCCATACGTGCACCCCCTGAAAAACCACAGTAAAAAACATGTGCGCCATTCACAGGTAATTCTTGCGTAGCAGAGGTTACTGCCTGCTTAATGAGTATGTCGTAATTCGGAGTATTATTTCGCACATTATTAAGTCCGATTACAGCAATCTGGTAATCCTTAAGAGCAGGCTTGAATTTATCTATAGCAAGCTTACCATTACCATGCGGATCAATTAGCACGAACAACGGTAATTTATCCCCGTGTTCTTTAGGCATGACATAGGCATAATACTCAGTATTGCCTTCAATAGTCTCAACCTGATGAGTTATTCCCTTATTGTCTTTTGTGATAATCAAGGGAACATTTCCGAAATTGTCAGGTGATGTTTTTTCTTTAGTGTGGCAGGATATGACAAAAAAAAGTGCCGCTAAACAAATAGCTCTATAGTTATAGCATATCATTCGTAGCAGTGATTAAGTAATAACCAAAGCCGGCCGGCTGTGTGTGGCCTTATAGCAATATTAGTAATAAAATTTAAAGTTTTAATAGGGGAAGCGCCTATATTTTACGATAAGCTATATTTTTTATAAAATTTAATATGGGCGCAGTCTCCATTTTACAATAAATGCATAAATAAAGAACATCTGAAAGACGTTTTTTTTTAAAATATTATTAAATTTAGAAAATTTAAACCTGTGGATATTAACTATGCAGATTTGAAATTAAGTAACACACAACAAATATTAACTGGACTTAATTATAAAAAAACTAACAGCTTATGAAACAATTAAACCGAATGTGGCTATGCCACTTATTAAGGAAGGGCATTTTTGCAGCACTTATTTTTACTCTATGCAATTTTGCGCTTTGGTCCCAGGAAATTACGGTCAGCGGGACTGTAACATCGGCATTGGATGATGCCCCTTTAATGGGTGTCAATGTGATTGTTAAAGGTACATTAACAGGTACTGCTACAGATCTGGATGGTAATTATAAAATTACTGCTCCTTCCCCTGATGCGGTACTGGTTTTTTCGTATTTGGGTTTCCTTACAGAAGAAGTTGATATTGCAAACCGTACCCAAATTGATATGGCTTTAATTGAACACCTTGAAGCGCTCGATGAAATTGTTGTTATCGGGTACGGTGTCCAGAGAAAGAGTGACCTTACAGGGTCTGTTGCTTCTGTTAGTGCTGAAGAACTTCAGAGGATACCTGTTTCAAGATTTGAGAACGCTTTACAGGGTAAAGCTGCCGGAATTCAGGTGACGCAAAATACAGGTGCTCCAGGCTCTGATGTTACCGTACGTATACGGGGGATTTCTACTCTTACTACTATAGATGGAATACCCCAGGGAAAACCTATATGGATTGTTGATGGTGTACCTACATCCCCTGATTTGGTTAATGTTAATGATGTGGAGTCGGTTGAAGTTCTTAAAGACGCATCTGCTGCTGCCATATATGGCGCAAATGGGGGGAGTGGTGTTATTTTAATAACAACTAAAAAAGGTAAATCCGGGAAACCTGAAGTAAATGTTAAATATGAACGAAGTATTCAAACTGTCCCAAACAGGGTTGATGTTGCTACGGCTTCGGAAATGGGTCGTATGTATACTGAAATGGAAGCTATACAAGGCAGAGATGAGTTTACTTTTCATAATTATAATTCGCTGACAAATTACGATTACCAGGATCTGATATTCAGAAATGCAATTGCGGATAACCTCGATTTTAATGTTTCAGGTGGCGGTGAAAGGTTAACAGCTTATCTGGGGCTGGGTTTTATTAACCAGGATGGTATTCTGGATAACACTAATTATAAAAAGCTTAGTATTCGCCTAAATAGTGATTACCAGGCAACAGACTGGTTAAAAGTAGGTGAAACAATGTCTTTTACAAAATCCAATAATTTTGGATTTGAACAGTGGCAATATATGAATGAATATGAATCTCCTATTACCGGTGCTATTAGTGTTCTTCCCTATATCCCGCCTTACGCCGCTGACGGAAACTGGAACAGGGACTCCGTGGGGGAAACAAATCCTCCACAGTCAACAATAGACTTACTACATAAGGAATTCAGACAGCATGAAGGGAGAGGGACTTTTTATGCAAGTATTGAACCATTGAAAAATTTGATAATTGAATCCCGGATAAGCGGTGGTATAGAATTTAAAGATGATTACCAGTTCTTTCCAACTTATAATTTCGGGCCTGCTGTCGGCGAGTTTAATAATATTTCCAGCATATTCAGACGTATGGAACAATACTTCAGTTATAACTGGATAAATTTAATATCATATAATACTACCATGCTTGATGGAATTAACCTGGGAGTTATGGGAGCATATGATGTAAGCCAGAATAATGATATGCAGATGAGCGGAACACGCCAGTATTTAATTTCAGAGACTCCTGAGCAGTGGTATTTCGATTCCAGTTCAGATAATACTACTTTGTCACAATTAGTAAACGGGAAAGGATCGAAATCAACAGGATATGCATTTGTCGGACGTATAAATATTGATTATAAAGGGAAGTATTTATTACAATCTAACTTCAGGCGTGACTACTCGTCCAAATTCGGACCTGATAACCGTGTAGGGAACTTTCCGTCATTTTCAGTAGGATGGAAGTTTTCTGAAGAAGATTTTATTAAGAATAACTGGAACTTTTTATCATTTGGTAAGTTACGCTATGGCTGGGGTAAGACGGGAAATTCTGCTATACGGGATTATGCTTATTATGGTACAGTAAGTTACCTGAATCATTTTAGTTATTCATTTGTCAATTCAAGCACCTCATTATCTTCAGGAGCAGCCCCTGATGTATTAGCAAATAAACGAATTCACTGGGAGGATATCGTATCTCAAAACTATGGGGCAGATTTGGCATTTTTAAATAACAGGTTAAGTTTAACGGTTGAAAAGTTTGAACGCTCTAACGTGGGGATGCTGGTACCAACAACTATTCCCGGGTATGGTGGATGGACAGTCAGGGATCCAAGCCAGGAGAGCGGTGGCGTTGATCCCAGGCCAATTGATAATATCGGAAAAATAACAAACAAAGGCTGGGAATTTACTCTTGGATGGAAAGATTCCTTTGGAAAATTAAAATATTCTGTTGATGTCAACTATACATATGTTAAGAATATTGCTACGGATCTGGGACCTGATTCTGTAAGGTCTACCGGTGGTGCCAGGGGTCTGGCCGGTTTCATTTGCCGTACTGAAACTGGCGAGGAACTTGGAAATTTTTATGGTTTTCACGTTGAAAGGATTTTCCAGGACTCAGACCTGGGTGTTAATGCAAGGGGGGATACTGTAATCACCAATCAGCCATATACTGTAACAGCGACCGGCGCAATAAGGTATGCACAGCGCGATGCCCAGCCAGGTGACTTTAAATTTGCCGATACTAATAATGATAGTACACTTAACGGCAATGACATGGTAATTATTGGTAACCCTTTTCCCAAACATCTGCTGGGAGTGAGTAT
>CAZOLY010000072.1:0-16463 GCA_964580815.1 uncultured Bacteroidales bacterium | reverse complement strand
AGAATCCGGAAAACCTATAGGGATATTTGATTCAGGGGTTGGGGGTCTCACCGTCGCCAATGCTATACGACAGATTCTCCCGAATGAAAATCTTATATATTTTGGAGATACAGCACATTTGCCATACGGGGACAAATCCAGGGAAACGATAACCTATTATTCAGAAAGAATTACAGAGTACTTACTTACCCAGGGATGCAAAACAATAGTCATTGCATGTAACTCTGCCTCAGCCGTAGCATATGAAAGTATCATTGAATTGGTGAATAACAGGGCTATTGTTGTTGATGTTATTAATCCGGTGATTGATTTCGTTATTAACGGGATGTCAATAAAAAAAGTTGGTATTATCGGGACAAAGGCCACTATAAATAGCGGGACATATTTTAAAAAAATATCTGAGTTAAATGACAAAATTAATGTTGCATCATTGTCGACACCACTTTTAGTGCCAATGATTGAAGAAGGTTTTATTTTTGATGATATAAGCAATGCAATTATTCGGTCATACCTGTCAAAAGATGAGCTAAAAGATATTGACGCCCTGATTTTAGGGTGTACTCATTATCCTATTATTAAAAACCAGATTAATAAGTTTTATAATTTCAAGGTTGAGGTAATTGATTCTTCAAAAATAGTCGCGAGTTACCTTAGAGATATCCTTAAGGAAAAAGCATTGCTTAATGCTAATAATGAAACAAATAATAAGTTTTTTATATCGGATTACACCGACTATTTTAAAGAAATTTCCAGATTGTTCTTTGAGGAGGATATTAATATCGGGAAATTAAATTTTTGGAGCTAGCACGGCAGAGACAGCATGAAATGATCTATGATTGCAATAACAGGCACTTATATAAACTTTTTTTATAAATTAGTGTTTATAAATAGTCAGGTTTTAAGATGAAAAAGAAAGCTAAAATTATTGAGGTTGAAGAGGTAGTAGTGAAATTTGCAGGTGATTCAGGTGACGGGATGCAATTTACCGGCTCACAGTTCTCTGACACTTCCGCATTTGTGGGAAATGATTTGTCCACTTTTCCTGACTATCCCGCTGAGATAAGGGCTCCGGAAGGCACTATTGCCGGAGTATCTGGGTTTCAGGTTCATATAGGGCATAAAGAAGTGCAGACACCGGGTGATAAGGCTGATGTTCTGGTTGCAATGAATCCTGCAGCATTGAAAGCTAATCTTAAATGGATAAAGCCTGGTGCAACAATCATTATCGATATTGATAATTTTGACAGCAGGCATTACAAGAAAGCTGATTATATTGAGGATCCGCTTAGCGATGGAAGTCTCATAGGTTATAATGTTGTAAAAGCTCCCATCACAAATTTAACAAGGTCTACGACAAAAGAATTCGGACTTGATAATATTACAGCTGATAAAACAAAAAATCAGTTTGTAGCAGGAATGTTATACTGGCTATTCAACCGCGACATAAAGATAGGACAATCATTTCTGGAGAATAAGTTCATCAAGAAGCCTAATGTGGTAAAAGCTAATGTCGCTGCTTTATATGCTGGATATAACTATGCCGAGACTATCGAGGCGATTGCTACAAGGTTTGAAGTACATCCCGCTGAGAAAGGAAGGGGATTATTTAGAAATATAACAGGAAATATAGCTACTGCATGGGGACTGCTTGCTGCTTCAGAGCGCTCGGGAAGGCCCCTGTTCCTGGGTTCCTATCCTATTACGCCGGCCTCTGAAATATTGCAGGAACTGGCAGGGATGAAAAACCTTAATGCGATAACATTCCAGGGTGAAGATGAAATAGCAAGCATATGTGCTGCTATCGGGGCATCCTATGCCGGAAGCCTCGGGGTAACTTCCACATCCGGACCCGGACTGGCGTTAAAAGGGGAAGCTATCGGACTGGCAGTAATCACTGAATTGCCACTCGTCATTATTAATGTGCAGAGAGGTGGTCCATCAACAGGATTACCAACTAAAACAGAACAATCAGATCTTATGCAGGCAATTTACGGAAGAAACGGAGAAAGCCCATGTGTAGTCCTTGCAGCATCAACGCCGGCAAATTGTTTTGATTTTGCATATCAGGCATCAAGGCTGGCAATTGAACATATGACTCCTGTTATTCTCCTTACTGACGGGTACCTGGCAAATGGCTCTGAACTATGGCAAATACCGAAAGTCAACGACCTCCTCCCAATATACCCGCCCCTGGTTGAAGATAATGATCCTTCCTACCACCCGTATAACCGCGATCCTAAGAGACTCTCCCGCTACTGGGCTCTGCCCGGACAGGAAGGTCTGAGGCATAGAATAGGGGGCCTGGAAAAAACGGATGTCACGGGCGAAGTCTCTTATGACCCTTTCAATCATGAAATAATGACAATAACAAGGGCAGAGAAAATTGAACGTGTCGCCGACAGGATTCCGAAACAGGAAATTATTGGTTCAGAAAAAGGGGATTTGCTCATTGTGGGATGGGGAGGAACCTTTGGAGCCCTCATCACTGCAGTGAATGAGCTGCAGAAAGAAAATAAGAAGATAAGCCTGGCTCAATTTAACTATATCAATCCTTTACCACTGAATACAGGAAAAATATTTAGTAATTTTAAAAAAATCCTGGTATGTGAATTAAACATGGGACAGTTTGCTAATTATCTCAGATCGAAATTACCAAATCATAATTACTTGCAGTTCAATAAAATACAGGGATTGCCGTTTTTAATATCTGAACTGAAAGCAAAATTTAAAGAGATACTGGAGGAATGAAAAATGAAAGGTGAAGAACGAGCACCGGTAACTTCGATTCAGGATTTTAAACTGGACGGCCCGGTAAAATGGTGTGCAGGCTGCGGAGCTCATGCAGTGCTTTCTGCCGTACAGAAAGCTTTGCCTGAAACCCACATTAAGAAAGAAAATGTGGTGTTTGTGTCAGGAATAGGTTGTTCTTCAAGGTTTCCTTACTATATTAATACCTATGGATTCCATAGCCTCCATGGAAGGGCATTTGCCATAGCTTCGGGTATTAAGGTGTCAAATCCAAATTTAAGCGTATGGGTTGTGACAGGTGACGGAGATTCTATGGCGATAGGAGGGAATCACTTTATTCACATTCTCAGAAGAAATATAAATATAAATATATTATTATTTAACAATAAGATATATGGACTGACAAAAGGACAGTACTCGCCGACAACACCAAGAGGCAGCATAACCAAAAGCTCACCTGACGGCACTATAGAGAACCCGTTTCTTCCCGGTGAGCTTGCTATGGGTGCAAATGGTACGTTCTATGCCAGGGTAGTTGACAACAATCCCAAAATGATGAAAGATGTGATTGTTGAAGCTGCCAGACACAAGGGCACATCATTGATCGAGATTCTTCAGAACTGTGTGATCTTTAACAATAAGGTTCATTCAGAAATAACAGGAAAAGACGTAAAAGATGATAACCAGATTTATCTTGAACACGGAAAACCAATGATCTTTGGTAAGAACAGGGATAAAGGACTGGTCCAGACCGATTCAAGGTTTAAAGTTGTGAAGATAGGTGAGAATGGAATTTCAGAGAAAGATATTCTTGTGCATGATGCACATAATCCTGATGATACGCGTGCCTATATGTTATCAAGGATGACACTGCCCGAATATCCCGTCGCAATGGGTATTATAAGAGCATGGCAAAGCTCCGTATATGAAGAAATGCTTTATAAGCAAATACAGGAGGCCAGGAACAAAAGCAAAATAAAGTGTGTTGACGATTTGTTGACAAGCGGCAATGTTTTTAAAATTGGATGAAATGACAAGAATTATACTGTCAATAATATTGACCGCTGTTTTACCCTGCTTAAAAGCGCAGTGGGATGTAACTATATCGCCTTCAAAAATAAACGGATGGACTGGCAGCGTTAGAAATCTTGACGGATATTATGAAAAATTTGACGGCCCGATACAGGTAGGTAAGGGTTCGTTTTATAGCTTTTTTAGAGGATATGCCCTTTTCAATATTTCTAATGTACCGGATGATGCTATAATAAGTAAAATAAAACTTTGTATTAATACCAAGCATATACCCGAGCGTTTGTCAATCCCAGTAGAAATTACAAAATTATCGGTTGATCCGCGGCAGGCAAGCCTTGAGGATTTATATAATTCAATAAACAGTAATATTCTGCTGGGGCCTGTTGGCGACTACCTTAAGACTAAGTCTGAAAATATTATTGAATTGAACACTGCTGCCAGCGAAGATCTGACATCGCATTTGGAGAAAGACTGGTGGGCTATAGGATTCCGACAGGTTGAGGATGGCATGAACAATTCACGGACAATAGGTTCATTTGAAGGATACGACTATACGGATTCGGTGGCTCCTGTTTGTATCGTTACTTATGAGCTGCCGTATAAGCGTAAATTTTTCGACGGGAGAAAAGTTAAATATATACAGGAACTGACTTTCAGAAATCCTGAGATAACTATTGAATACTGGGATCACCTCAAAGTTGACGGTGATATTATTTCATTATATTTAAACGGTGTTCCGGTTGTTTCGAAATATCTGCTTAAAAAAGAAAAGGAACATACAGAAATTACACTGAGGACAGATATGCCAAATGACTTGTTTCTCTATGCCCATAATGAGGGGCAAAATCCTCCAAATACTGTATCAATAAGAATCTCTGACGGGATTAGTGATCAAAATTTTGTCCTTGAGTCTGACCTGAACAGCTGTGAGGCGGTTTTAATAAAGGTTGCCAGGTGAGCTGTCAGTATTGTTCTTTTTCGTTTGGAAATTTTAAGTTTTTGATATCATTAATATAATTTGTAACCGCCCCGGTTATTTCTTCATACAAATTATGATAGCGGCGTAAAAACCTTGGAGAGAATTCCTGAGTTATACCAAGCATATCATGCAGCACAAGCACCTGGCCATCAACATCTTTGCCGGCACCAATACCTATCACAGGTATTTTCAGCTCTCTGGCCACCCTTGCCGCGAGTGCAGCAGGAATTTTTTCAAGTACTAAGCCGAAACATCCTGCTTTTTCCAGGATATGGGCATCATCAACTAGTTTTTTTGCTTCTTTTTTTTCCTGTGCTCTTACGATATAAGTTCCGAATTTATGTATTGACTGCGGTGTTAATCCAAGATGTCCCATAACAGGAATGCCTGCTGACAGTATTCTGCTTACAGATTCGGAGATTTCATTGCCTCCTTCCATCTTTACCGCATGCGCACCTGTTTCTTTCATTATTCTTATAGCTGATGATAGTGCTTCTTTGGAATTACCCTGGTAAGTCCCAAAAGGAAGGTCAACTATTACAAGAGCCCTTTTAACCGCACGTATAACTGATGAGGCATGATAAATCATTTCATTAAGTGTGATAGGAACAGTTGTTTCATGACCTGCCATAACGTTTGATGCCGAATCCCCAACTAATACCACATCTATGCCAGCCCTGTCAATAATTTTGGCCATTGAATAATCATAAGCTGTGAGCATGGCAATCTTTTCATTCCTGGCTTTCATCTCCTGAAGTATGTGAGTGGTAATTCTTTTGGGTTTATCTTTTTCTGCTGCTGACATAATACCGAACATTTTATTTTAAGCTACAAAGTTTATAAATAAATTTGAACCCACAAAATACTGTCTTTTTGTCACATTAATAAACAATAATTATTTCTTATTATCAAATTATACCCGTAATTATGTCATAAATAAAATGTGGCATAATCATTGTCAACATGGACATATAGTTAATTTTAATAATACTAATTAAAAAGATAATAATGAGTAAAATTATTGGAATAGACCTTGGTACTACTAACTCCTGTGTATCGGTAATGGAAGGCAATGAACCGGTAGTTATTCCTAATAGTGAAGGTAAGCGCACCACACCGTCCATGGTAGCCTTTCTTGATAATGGCGAAAGAAAAGTAGGTGATCCTGCCAAAAGGCAAGCTATTACCAATCCAAAAAAAACAGTTTATTCTATTAAACGTTTTATGGGAGAGACCTATGACAAGATGGATGTGGAAATAAAAAGGGTGCCATATAAAGTTATAAAAGGTGAAAATAATACTCCGAGGGTACTGATCGAAGATAGAAAATACACTCCCCAGGAGATTTCAGCCATGATCCTGCAAAAGATGAAGAAGACCGCAGAAGACTATCTCGGACAGGAGATTACTGATGCAGTTATCACTGTTCCGGCTTATTTTAGTGATTCTCAAAGGCAGGCAACAAAAGAAGCCGGTGAGATTGCAGGGCTAAAAGTCAACCGTATAATTAACGAACCGACAGCCGCCTCACTGGCATATGGTCTGGATAAAAGAAATAAAGATTTAAAGATTGCAGTATTTGATCTGGGTGGAGGTACTTTTGATATATCAATACTTGAACTGGGTGATGGCGTATTTGAGGTAAAATCAACAAATGGCAATACTCACCTTGGAGGTGATGATTTTGATCAGAACGTAATTGACTGGCTGGCAGATGAGTTTAAAAAAGACGAGGGACTAGATCTCAGGAAAGACCCTATGGCCATGCAGCGACTGAAAGAAGCTGCTGAGAAGGCAAAAATTGAACTTTCAAGCTCTACAAGTACCGAGATTAATTTACCTTATATTATGCCTGTTGAAGGCATACCCAAGCATCTTGTCAAGACGCTTACCAGGGCTAAATTTGAGAGTCTTACTGACCAGCTTATAAATGCAACTATCGATCCGTGTAAAAAAGCACTTAAGGATTCGGGATTCAGCAAATCGGAAATTGACGAAGTAATACTTGTTGGAGGTTCAACCCGTATACCCGCTATCCAGGATGTTGTTGAAAAGTTTTTTGGCAAGAAGCCTTCAAAGGGTGTAAATCCCGATGAAGTTGTGGCAGTGGGTGCTGCAATCCAGGGCGGAGTGCTTACAGGAGAAGTTAAGGATATTTTATTGCTCGATGTCACCCCATTATCACTGGGTATCGAGACTTTAGGCGGTGTGATGACCAGGCTTATTGAAGCAAATACTACAATACCGACTAAAAAAACAGAAACTTTTACGACGGCTGCTGACAATCAACCGTCAGTTGAGATTCATGTTTTACAGGGTGAAAGGCCTATGGCATCCGGGAATAAGACAATTGGCAAATTTCATCTTGACGGTATACCACCGTCACCCAGAGGCTTACCGCAAATTGAGGTGACTTTTGATATCGATGCTAACGGGATATTAAATGTATCAGCCAAGGATAAAGGTACAGGCAAAGAACAGAGTATTAGGATAGAAGCTTCATCGGGACTGACTGATGATGAAATTGACAGAATGAAGAAGGAAGCCAAAGAACATGAAACAGAAGATAAAAAGCAGCGTGAAACAATTGACAAGTTGAATGCGGCAGACAGCATGATATTCCAGACCGAAAAGCAGCTCAGGGAGTTTGGAGATAAATTGCCCGCCGATAAGAAGGAGCCTATAGAAAAAGCGTTGAATAACCTTAAAGAAGCACATAAGAACAAGGATATTGAGTCCATAGATAAAGCTATGGCTGAGCTTAATGCAGTATGGCAAAAAGCTTCTGAAGAGATGTATAAGGCCGGCCAGGCAGCCGATGCAAATAAAAGCGGTCCCCGGGAGGATACTTCTTCCAAAGATAGTAAAGGCTCAAAAGGTGATGATGAAGAAGTAACGGATGTTGATTTTGAAGAAGTAAAATAGTAATATATTATTTGACGGAAATATTAATTAGCCCCATATTATGGGGCTTTTTTATTGGCTTGCCGCTAATTAGTTAATTTATGAATGGATGTTGTTAATTTCTGCATTTATATAACTTTGTTGTTCGCTGCACTGTTTTAACTTTATTAATAATTTAAAGAATAGTAACTAACTTAGCTTTAATCAAATAAAATACGGTATGAGAAGAATATTTGTTTTTTTGGTTATCACCGCTATGCCTGGAATAGTTTATTTACAGACATATTCAAACATTAGTGATACTGTTTTTAACAGAGTTGATGAAAAAGGATTAAAGCAAGGGCCCTGGAAAAAGTATTATACAAATGGTAACCTTAATTATACGGCAACTTTTAAAGATGACAGACCTGTGGGTACGCTAAAGAGATATTTTGAAAGCGGAAATATAAAAGCGACTATGGATTTTGACCCTACCGGAAATTTTGCAGAGGCAAAATTATTCTATGAAGACGGGCAGTTAGCAGCAGAGGGTTACTATTACGGGTCTTTGAAAGACAGCCTGTGGAAGTATTATAGTTATTTTGAAGGTACTGTTATTTCTGATGAAATATTTAATAAGGGGAAAAAACATGGAATATCACATAAATACTATCCTAACGGCAACATAACAGAAAAGATTGAATGGAGGAATGATATTAAAGACGGTATTTGGGAGCAATATTATGAAGACAGCTCACTAAGACTTAAAGGTGGATACTTAAATGATGAACTATCAGGTGATATTATTGTTTACTTTCCGGATGGCAATATTCAGATAAAAGGTCAATACCTGAATGGGGAAAGGCATGGCACATGGTCTTTTTATGATGGGGAAGGCGGTTTGAATTATGAGGTGAATTTTATAAACGGGAAAGCTGAAAATGAGGAAATACTTAATGAGAAGCAACAGGAGTACTTTAAAAAAATAGATGAAAATATTGGCAAATTTAAAGAGCCTGAGCCTGAGGATTTTTATCAAAAACCGGAAGAATAGCATTATAATACAAATGAAATCATTAAAGATCCTGATACTATTTTTGCTTATAGTTTTATCTGCGGCATTATTTTCACAGACCTATCCCGGCCGTTACCGGATTCAGTTTACTGACAAGAATAATAATCCGTTTAGTCTTGACAGACCCGGAGAGTTCTTGTCAGAACGTGCTATTCAGAGAAGAATAAAACAAAATATTCCATTATCATTAAATGACTTACCCGTCACTCCTGCATATATTGACAGTGTAAAAGCTATGGGAGTCCCGGTATATAACAGTTCAAAATGGTTTAATGCAATAACCACAGACAGTATAGGCACAGAATTACTGGAACAGATCTATAACCTGTCATTTGTAGTAAGCCCGACAAATCAAGAGTCCCCGCAACTAATCTTCGGGGCTAAAAATAGCACTGCGATGGAGATAGATGAACTCCTGGATTTTGATTTAAATTACGGGTATTCCGAAAGCCAGATAAAGATCCATAATGGTAATTTTCTGCATCAGCAGGGATTTACAGGCAAAGGAATGCAAATTGCTGTAATAGATGCGGGATTCCTGGGAGTTGATTATATTGAAGGATTTTCTGATTTATGGAGTGACGGAAGAATACTTGGAACAAGGGATTTTGTTAACAGGAATTCAAATATTTATCGTGAGTATGTACATGGGATGCATGTTTTATCAATTATTGCAGGCAATATACCATATGAGTATGTAGGTACTGCACCGGATGCGAGCTTCTGGTTGCTGCGTTCCGAGGATGTTAATTCAGAATATCTTATTGAAGAAGATAACTGGGTATCTGCAGCCGAGTTCGCAGATAGTGCAGGAGCTGATATTATTACCTCTTCTCTTGGCTATTCTACATTCTGGGATGCAAGTCAGGATCATACATATG
Source organism: uncultured Bacteroidales bacterium (assembly GCA_964580815.1). GTDB lineage: Bacteria > Bacteroidota > Bacteroidia > Bacteroidales > UBA10428. The sequence continues at coordinate 6,865 of CAZOLY010000072.1, read as the reverse complement.
AAGATATGGACGGGAACTCAACAAGGGTCTCAATAGCTGCGGATATTGCTGCATCAAAAGGTATACTGGTCGTTTCAAGTGCCGGCAATCTTGGAAATAAACAGTGGAAATATATTTCAGCCCCTGCTGATGCCGATAGTGTTCTGGCAGTAGGGGCAATAGATATTATGGGTGATATAACTACGTTCAGCTCACGTGGTCCGTCCTCGGATGGCAGAATAAAGCCGGATGTATGCGCAGTAGGTTATGAAACTTATTATCTGCGCCAGAACGGATCAATAGGTACCGGTGGCGGAACATCATTCTCTGCACCCATAATTAGCGGCCTGGCAGCATGCCTCTGGCAGGCTAATCCCAGCGCCACCAACATGGAAATATATTCTGCGATAAAAGAGAGTTCAGACAGATACACCACCCCCGATACTATATATGGCTATGGTATCCCTGATTTTAACATGGCTGATATAATCTGCAAAAGCAAGTATGGTGGTGCAATTGCTGAATTCTATTCGCTGAATATTTATCCCAATCCTTTTAATGAGAGAATAAACATTGGTTTCTATTCGACTATTGCAAATACCGTCAATATTGCGATCTATAATGCAATAGGTGAGAAGATAAGTGAAGAAATATACTATATAAATGAAGGTTATAATGAAATAATTTCGGATAATTTATCCGGACTGGCACCAGGTATATATTTCGTTAATATCCGTTCGGAAAGATCGTCTTTGGTTCAATGGCTAATAAAAATGTAATTCAGGAGTGAACAGCACAGATAAACATATATCACTTTATGAACTTAACCAGGAGGTAAGAAAAACGTTAAAGAGCAATTTATCGGTATATTACTGGGTAATAGGTGAAATAAGTGAAATAAAACAGAATAATACCGGCCATTGTTACCTGGAGCTGGTTGAAAAGGATGAATCAACGGATAACCTGCGGGCAAGAGCCAGGGCAATAATATGGTCTTCAACTTTCAGGATCCTTCAGCCTTATTTTGAAACAACTGCCAGAATAAAACTTACAAAAGGTATTAAGGTATTGGTCAAAGCGGTTGTGGAGTTTCATGAACTTTACGGGTACAGCCTGATTATTACTGATATTGAACCCGGTTATACAATCGGAGAGTTGGCACGGACAAAACAAGAGACAATTAGCCGCCTTGTTGAAGAGGGAGTTATCGAAATGAACAAATCATTACCCTTTCCGCTGCTCCCGCAGAAGATCGCCGTTATTTCATCTGAAACTGCTGCAGGATACGGAGATTTTTCTGACCAGCTTCTTAATAATCCCTATAAATATAAATTTTATATTAAGCTGTTCCCTTCATTAATGCAGGGCGAGGAGGCTGAAAAATCAATCATTGAGGCATTGGATAATATATATAAATACGAAGATCTTTTCGATGTTGTGGTAATAATCAGGGGAGGAGGTTCCCAGGCTGACCTTAGCTGTTTTAATAATTACTGGCTTGCTTATAATATTGCCCAGTTTCCCCTACCTGTATTAACAGGTATTGGCCATGAGCAGGATGAATCGGTTGTTGATATTGTCGCGCACACACAGCTGAAAACACCGACAGCAGTAGCTGAATTTCTTATTTCAAGATTCCAGGACGCTGAAAATTATATTATTGAGCTTCAAAACCATATTGCAGACAGATACTCAGGGAGCATTAGCAAGGAAAAAGATAAGATCAGCAGGTATGCTCTATTATTAGCACCTGCGGTAACCGGGACAATATCAAGGAATTATAATAAAATTAATGTGCTGAGGATAAATATCCTTAACAGCTCGGGGAGGTTAATATCACTGAACATAAAAAAGACGTATTTGCTAAGCCATCAAATGAAATCTATATACAGGGAACTTATAATAAAAAGCTCACAATGGTTCGTGTTCCTTTACAAGAATCTTAAACAGTATTGTGCCGGGTATATTTCAAACAAAAATTACAGACTTGAGATCCTTGAAAAGAAAAATCATTACCTTGATCCGCAAAATATATTGAAACGGGGTTATTCCATTACATTACATAATGGAATACATATAAAGACTCCCGATGAATTAAAGAATGAAGACCTGATTGATACCATTTTGTACAAGGGCAAAATTAAAAGTAAAGTAATAAAGTAATTAATTTATAATACTTAAGTTAATAAATAATGGGGAAAACAGATATATCATATGCCAAAGCAATTAAGGAAATTGAGGAAATACTTCAGAAAATAGAAAATGAGGAGCTGGATGTTGATGAACTCGGTGCCAGCGTGAAGAAAGCTGCAAATTTGTTGAAAATCTGCAAATCAAAACTGCATGATACCGAGGAGGAGATACAGAAAATACTGGACGAGATGGATAAAGACTGACAGGGGAATAAAAAAACCAGGAACCGATAGATCCCTGGTTTTTAAACCCTAAAAATTAAACCTAAAATTTTACAAAAACCCTAAGAGAACAATTATTAAACCTAACAAAAATTAAACTTAATAGTTATGAACCCAACTATCTTTTTTAACGATTGTTTGGTGCTTTTTGTTTCATTTTTTATACATTAATTGGTTATATCACACTTTATACTAACTCATTGTATTTATTTTTTTTGTTTCTAACTTTGCCACTGTTATGGAAGAAAAATACGGGACACGAATGATCCGGGAAAACCGGCTTGAAAGGTTTGAAAATAAAAACCTTAAAAGGGATTATACAATAGAGTTTACATGTCCGGAACTCACATGCCTTTGCCCCTAATCAGGAATTCCTGATTTTGCTACGGTGTACATCGAATATCAGCCTGATAAATACTGTGTGGAACTTAAAAGCCTTAAACTATATTTTAACAGCTTCAGGGACAAGAGTATTTTTCACGAAGAGCTGGCAAATAAAATTCTTGACGACCTGGTAGAACTGCTGCAGCCCAAATATATGCAGGTACTGGCCGATTTTAACCAGCGGGGCAACATACACACAAAAGTAACTGCCAGGCATGGTAGGAAAAATGAATAAAGCATATGTTCTTTTATCAGGCGGGCAGGACTCTTTTGTCTGCATTCTGTGGGCCAGGGAGAAATTTGCTACGCTTGAAGCAATAAGCATTGCCTATAACCAGAGTCATAATGTTGAGATTGATTATGCTAAAAAGATATCGGCACATTTCGGTATCGAACATACAATATATGATATCAAGGACTTCTTTAGCTCTATCACTGCAAGTTCACTGCTAAACAGCGGCGATCACAATATTAAACATGAAAATGCCCCCCATTTACCGGCCAGTTTTATTCCGAACCGCAATGGTATTTTTTTAACAATAGCCGCCAGCCATGCATTCGGCAAGAACGAAAAGAATATTAACCTCGTGACAGGAGCCTGTGAGACAGATTATTCAGGTTACCCTGACTGCAGGCTAAACTATATGAAAATAAAGGCTGAAGAACTCTCCCTGGCACTCGACTGCCATGTCGAGATACATACGCCCCTTATGTCCTTAAACAAGGCGCAGACATTTGAACTGGCACATAAGTCCGGTCATCTAAAGGAATTAAAGGAAATGACGATGACCTGTTATGATGGCGTTGAAAAGATGAACGAGTGGGGCAGGGGATGCGGAGAATGCCCGGCATGTAAATTACGCAGGAAGGGGTATGAAGAATTTACCCGGAAATATTAATTCTTAACTATCGAATTCTTAATATCATTGACGATATCATTTATATCTTCCATCTTTGTGTCCCATGAACACATTAATCTGACTCCTCCCGCTCCAATAAAAGTGTAGAAGTGCCATCCGCGGCTTTTTAAATATTCAATCGACCTGGCAGGAAGGCTTATAAACAAGGCGTTTGCCTCACAGGGAAACATCAATTTTACCTCTTCGACATTATCAAGTTTATTTTTTAGTTCCCGTGCGCATTCATTGGCATGCCTGGCATTTTTAAGCCATGCTTTTGTTTTTAGTAATCCTACCCATTGTGCAGCAATAAACCTCATCTTAGCAGAAAGCTGGCCACTTTGCTTGCACCTGTATTCAAACTCATGTGACAGCTCTTTATTAAAGAAAATAACCGTTTCTCCAAACATTGTTCCGTTTTTTACTCCCCCGAAACACAGGATGTCTGTCCCGTACTTCCATGTTAATTCTTTAGGTTTTACGTCAAGTGAGGCAATGGCATTTGCAAGTCTTGCTCCATCCATATGAAATTTTAGATTATATTTTTTTATGATGTCATGCAGATCCGCCAGCTCCTGCGGTTTGTAAACTGTGCCAACTTCAGTGGACTGGGTTATGCTTACAACCCTGGGCTTTGGATAATGTATGTCCGATCGCCGGGTTATTATATCTATTATACTGTCGCACGATAATTTACCGTTTTCACCCTTCCCCAGTAATATTTTTGCGCCGTTTGAAAAAAATTCGGGAGCACCGCACTCATCGGTTTCTATATGTGAAAATTCGTTACAAATAATACTATGATAAGATTCACATGATGATGCCAGTGCAAGCGCATTTGCAGATGTACCGTTATAAACAAAAAAAACATCACAGTCCGTTTCAAACAGATCCCTGAACAGGTCGCAGGCTTCCTCTGTCCACCGGTCTTCGCCATAGGGGTAATCGTAACCTTCATTTGCCTTATTGATATAATCCATTGCTTCCGCACATATACCCGAGTAATTGTCACTTGCAAAACAGGTTTTTCTTGAATATTTACTGGTCATAATTGCTTTCTGGTTATAGATTCGTTCCTAACATTCGTGAAATTTAAATAATATTTTGTATTTGTTCAAATTCTGTTACCAACATAAATGTTTGCCAGTAAGAGCGTGATGTTTCATCATGTGCCTGCTGGCATCAAACATTATCTAATAAAAAGTAATTTTTCAGGTGAATTTTTCTTGCTGAGAGGAACTTTAAGGTATGCTATATTTCAACATCTTCGGCAGGGTCTATTTCTTTATTATTTTTCTACATATTGATTTTTGATCCATTATTAATTTTATAATATAGATACCTTCTGGTAAGCCAGATAAATCATGAATGAAAAAAGATTCTGTGATATTTTTTCTTATTATTGATTTCCCCTGCATGTTAAAAATTTCCAGTTCGCAGTTTATAAAACTGTAATTTGTAAGATTGAATATAATAATATTTTCTACCGGATTAGGATACAAAACATCGGTGTCTATAAATACTTTATTATTTATTTTTGAAGTTAGATCAGGTGTACCGCAGGCTACTGCGCCCTTTTTATAATATATTAAACCTTCATCAGTTCCATGAAACTCCTCGTCTATATAAACATACTTGGTCCGGCCTATACCTTTTCCATACTGGTATTCATAATGCTCAGGCTCAAAATCTCCAACAGCACAACGAAATTCATTAATCAGGACATTACAAAAATCAGTTGAGTACTCGACTATTGAATCGTAGTAAAAAAACTCCGATGAGCCGTAATATTTATATAATGTATCATAACGTAGATTAACATAGTGTTCAAAAATAGTAGAATCCAGGAGATAATAATGAACTGTCTGGGTATCAGTATAAAAAGAATACTCCATATGAGGTTCTGGATAATCATAAAAATCCGTAGTATAATTATTATAAGCCAATTCATAATAAACGGTGTCACTATTCTCTGAATAGTATTTATTAATAACTTTTGCTCTTCGTGCATTTGGCGGACCATTATTTTCTATATCACTTTTATAATGAAATTCATCATTAATATCAAAATTGAATACTTCCCGGCGTGTCATTATTTCCTGTGACAGGCAATCAGTAAGTATTATAATTGAAAATATAAACGGAACTAATTTAATATATTTCATAAATGTCAGGTAGCTAGGTTTATAACATTAAAATTAAGAATTCCGGATAATATAAGCAAGCTGATTTTATAAAAGTAACTATCCAGCCATAATTGCTTCCGTTTAAAAGGGAAAGCAATCAATGCCAGCATATGGGCGTTCATGCAATTATTCAAGGGCGGCTTTTTTATGTTTTACTGCTGCCAGTAAATGATGCAAGTTATTTGTATTTTTGCCTGGAATTAATGATGCAGGTGTAATTATGAAATTCTACGTTACAGAATACTTCGAATCGATACAGGGAGAGGGGAATTATGCAGGTACAAATTCGCTTTTCATAAGGTTTCATTTCTGTAACCTCACTTGCTGCTGGTGCGACACGAAATATACATGGCTTGAAAAGTCGGGGACATATAAGGAATTTACAAGGGATGAATTAACCGGACTTATAAAGAACAATAAAGCCAGGCATGTTGTTTTTACAGGAGGTGAGCCGGCATTATACAAACTGGATGAGATTGTATGTGATAACAGGAAATATCATGTTGAGAGCAGCGGGGTTTTAGTACCCACCAGGCCCTTAAATATTACTCTCAGCGATGGTACTGTTTTCAAAAGGGATTCAATGAACGAGGACATAATAAAGCACTTTAACTGGATTATTTCACCGAAGCTTTCAAACACAAGGCAGAAAATTGATAATGATTATATAAGATACTGGAATGAAAAAGAATATTGTATATTTAAGTTTGTAATAAGGAATGATAAGGACCTGGTTGAGGTCGATGAGGTTACCGGGGAGTACGGTATATCAAAACAAAAGGTATATATTTGCCTTGAGGGCACGACTTTTGAGTCACAGCTAAGACCTGCACTGGTTGACAGGATTATCGAATATGGATTTAATTATTCACCGAGACTGCAAGTATTATTATGGGGAGCAAAAAGGGGAAAATAAGATATGTGCTGAGCAAGGAATTTAAGTTCGATGCAGCACACGGGATAATAAACAATTACTCGGGAAAGTGCTCTGATTTTCACGGGC
>CAZOLY010000071.1:0-16640 GCA_964580815.1 uncultured Bacteroidales bacterium | reverse complement strand
CTACACTGACACCTACATATACTGCCGATGCTGCAGATGCAGGAACGGTTGTCACCCTTACCCTTACCGCCGACGGTAATGCTGACTGCGGCCAGGCTACTGACCAGATGCAGATCACTGTCGAGGCCAATATCATCGTTAACGCCGGAAGTGATGCTGCAATATGTGAAACCTCTTCCTATACTGTTAATGATGCCTCCGTAACCAATGGGAACGGCACCTACAGCTGGGCACATGACGGCAACGGCACGCTTACTAACGGCACTACTTTAACGCCCACATATACTGCCAATGCTGCAGATGCAGGAACGGTTATAACATTAACACTGACGGCCAACAGCAGCGGAACATGCCCGCCGGGAAACGATAATATGGAAATTACTGTAAATCCGAAACCATCTACCTCAAATATTTCCGGAAATTCTACTCCTAATTGTTTTGCCAGTGGAGAAGTATATTCAGTCACACTGACGCCCGGATCAAAATATTACTGGTCGGTACCGGGATCTGCCGTTATTACCTCAGACACATCCGGTATTGAGAACAATTCAATAGAAATAGATTTTGGTTCAATAAGCGGTAATATGCGGGTATATGAAACTGATCAATTTGGATGTACAGGCGATGAGGTCTCGCTTCTCATTGAATTACAGGGTTGTAATTTAGATGCAGATTTTATCGTTAGTGATAATAATATCTGTATAGAAGAAACAGTCGAATTTAGCAATACTTCAGGTGGAACCAGTGAAACAACGACATACAGCTGGAATTTCGGCGAAGGGGCCGTGCCTCTAACAGCCAATACTATTGGTCCCCATGATGTATATTATTCAACTGACGGGAATAAAACTGTAACCCTTACAATAATACAGGGGCTGTCCGATACTGAAGTAAAAGCAGATTTTGTGACAGTTAATCCTTCACCTGTTGCTAATATTGACCCTGCTGAAAGGTGTGGAGAAGGTGAAATAACACTGGATGCTTATTGTACTAATGGAAATATAGTGGACTTTTCAATTGACGGTGGTACAAGTATTGATTTTACTGACCAAACAGCGCCTTACCAGTACTCATTAAATATTAATGAAAACAGCTCTGTTGAGATATGGGTAAGAGGAAGGAACAGTACTACTCAATGTGATGGCGACTGGTTAAATAGTGCAACGGCGTTTTCATATCCTGTACCTGTAACAGGAGAAATTGTTCCGGATAATCCTTCCGGTGATGAGAATTATATTGATATAGTTTGCACAGGCACTGAAAATGCGGGTTATTCTGTTGCAGAGACAATGGGCTCAGCATATAACTGGTCAATACCGGCATTAGGTGTTACAGTTGAGAATTCATCTCAAATTACCGTAGACTGGAATATTATGGGAGGAGAATACCCAATACAGGTTCAGGAGATATCTGAACATGGCTGTGAGGGTACAGTCCGAGTAGAGACAGTTCTGGTCTCTGATCCTGTAACTGATCTGGGAGGTGATGTGGAAATATGCTTTGGAAATTCAGCTACTTTTAGTCCGACCGCTGAATTCAGCAGGTATCTGTGGTATAACGGAAGCACAGCACCAAGTATTACAGTTAGCCAGGAAAGATATGTCAGTGTGGCTACCTGGAATGAATATGACTGTGTTTCCGAAGACTCTGTATATCTTTATGTATATGAACTTCCGACTGTTGACTTAGGTAATGATACTGTAATTTGCGGGAACAATTCAGTTATTGTCGATGCCGGTGATTATGCAGATTATATATGGTCGACAGGTCAGACAAATAATCCGGTAATATTGTATGAAGGTGAAAAAACTGTTTCAGTTACTGTTACGGATGATCATGGTTGTAGTGCAAGTGATGCAATTTATGTTAATGCCTGTAACCCGCAGGAATTATTGGAAGAAATTACCAATGCATTTACACCAAATGATGATGGAGTGCATGATACATGGATTATTAATAATATTTATTTATTCCCTGATGCCAAGATAGAAGTATTTGACAGATGGGGAAGATTAGTATTTAGTAAAGACGGAGGCTATGAGAATGATTGGGATGGCACTCATAATGGTAAGGAACTACCTATGGATACCTATTATTATGTTATTGATCTGAAATCAGGTGCTGAACCAATACATGGTACACTTACAATAATCAGATAAATAACTAATCTTCAATCGTATCTTAGCGGACTTTAATAATTTGAAATTATAGTGTTGCTCATAAATTATTTTTTAATAAACAAGACTGAAAACTATAAACCCTTATGTTAAGATTAATATTTTTGCTATACATTGCTGTCTTTCAATTTTTAACATTAATCGCACAGCAAATACCAATTTATAGCCAGTATACATTTAATAAATTTCTTTTAAATCCTGCAATTGCCGGAAGTGAAGGATATACTTCAGTTAATGTTATTGCCCGTGAACAGTGGATAGGTTTTAAGGGAACTCCAAGAACCCATGCAATAACCTGTGAATCAAGAATTTTAAAGAATAGTTTTATTTCAAAAGATGCATCTATCAGGAAGAAAAGAAGGATGAGCTCAAGGTCAGGAAGAGTTGGGTGGGGAGCACATTTATATAATGATAAGAACGGACCTATAGACCGGACCGGACTGGAAGGGACATATTCCTATCATATAGATTTCTCTGATTACCGGTTATCTTTTGGCCTTTCAGGGGTACTGTTCCAGTTTAAACTAAACTCCGAAAATTTAGTATTTTCGGATGATTTAAATGATGACTTAATAAATGGGAATAAGCAATCTCTGTATATTCCGGATGCGAATTTTGGAGCATATATTTCATCCCATAATTTTTATGCAGGAATTTCAGTAATGCAATTATTGCAGTCTGCGATAAAATTTGGAAACAAACAAGATAGCGAGTATAGTGTAAAAAGAAATTATAACCTGCTGGGAGGTTATATTTATAATGTAAATGATAACCTGACAATTGAGCCTTCTTTTCTGTTAAAAGTATCACATCCCTTCAGACCCCAACTTGATTTAACCACAACAGTAACATATAAATATGATTACTGGGGCGGAATTTCATTCAGAACCGGATCTGCCCTGATAATTTTTGCAGGCACCAGAATTAACAGGTATTATATAGGCTATGCATTCGATTATAATTTTAATTCCCTGATGAGCCATACTATAGGTTCACATGAAATAATGGCATCTGTTAAATTTGGAGATAATGCCAGAAGATACAAATGGTTAAATGTTTATTGATTTTTATATAATTTTGTTATATATATGAGTAAAATTCTTATATTTCAGAGAAAAAACCAGAGAGTATATTGAAAATATTAAATATTATTAATTGATTTGTTTCCGGAATTTTTTGCAATTTTACTGGCCATATATAAACAGAATAATTAACGGATGAAACATAGTGCAGGAAAAACAATACTTGTCGTAGAAGATGATATGGCAAGTTGTGAACTTTTTAAAAGCTTTCTCACCTCAAAGGGTATTAATACAATACTTGCAGAAAATGGAAATGAAGCTATCGAAATTGTAAAGGATAATCCCGATATCGATCTGGTTTTAATGGATATTAAACTGCCTGAGTTAGATGGTTCGAGTGCGATGATTGAGATAAAAAAAATAAGAAAGAACCTTCCTATAATTGCTGAAACAGCCTATGCATTAAAAGGTGATAAAATGAAATTCCTCAGCCTGGGATTTGATGATTATATTCCAAAACCCATAAAACCTGACAGGTTATACGAAATTATTTCAAAGTATATCTGATAAATACCTGTTCAATCCGGTTTATTTTTAGCTGTATCTATCCAATGATTATATTTTCTGTCATAAAAATAAAAGCTAATTAAGCGATTTAAATAAATATTCATAAAAATTTTTAAATTTGCACCTTCTAAATTTCATGCATCCGGAAAAATATGCAAAGTATACTGAGAAATATACCAGTTGCTTGCTGTAACCCGGATGAAATTAAATAAAACTTAATGAAAAATTTTATCAGAAGGTTTTACATCCTGCCAAAGAAAGGTTCAGAATTTCGCGAACAGTTGGATGAATGCATCGGAGAATTAAAAAACTACATTAAAAACTCTCAGGAATATCAAATAATTCATCAGTTGTTTTTCATTAAAACAGAATCAAACGATGAATACACGAAATTAAAGGAAGAAATTTTTCGTTCATTAAAAATTATATACAGCCAATTGCCTTCTTCAAGTGTTATTGCACAGCTTCCTGACAACGGCTTTCTGATTACTGTCGAACTACTGGTTCTGATGAATATAACTAAGGATACTAAAATAAATTACAGGAACAATGAAGGAATATATTATACAACAATAAATACCAGGGATTACACACAGCTGTTTGCCGGAGGCATATCTGTTGAAAAACTCGACAAGAGCTATTCAACACAGGCAGATGGTGCTTATAGCCTGATGAAGCAGATTCTGAGCAGTGAATCAATGACCTTCTCAGATGTCATAAGGCAATGGAATTATGTCGAGGGCATACTAAGCATAAATACTGACACCGGGAAAAAATATCAGAATTACCAGGTATTAAATGATGTGAGGGGTGTTTATTATTCCAAAGAAAAATTTGAACATGGATATCCGGCATCAACAGGTATAGGCATGAATGCAGGGGGAATAATCCTTGAATTTATTGCAATAAAGCCTAATAACGGTGTTAACATTGTTCCTTTAAAGAACCCTGCTCAAACTGATGCCTATGATTATTCGCAGGGTGTCCTGGTCGGTAATTCATTGGTTCAGGAGAATAAAAAATCTGCACCAAAGTTTGAAAGGGCAAAATATATCTCTATTAATGACAAGAAGACAATTTATGTATCGGGCACCGCATCAATCCGGGAAGAAAGAACTATTGGCATAAACGATGTAAGGCAGCAAACTGAGGTAACAATAGAAAATATCTCTAATCTAATTTCAAAAACCAATCTCAACAACGCCGGAATCAGCAATAATTATGAAAAAATATCATTCTCATTTATAAGGGTTTATGTTAAGAATATCTCGGAAATTAATGCAGTAAAAGAAATATGTAATTCTTATTACAGGGGAGTTCCGATTAATTACCTCGTGGCCGATATATGCAGAGAAAATTTACTGGTCGAAATAGAGGGAATAGCAGAAATTACCTAATTCTGTTTATCTTCTTTTTTTATTTTCGTTGCGCCTGACAGGGCATCAATATCTACATCGGGATCGAAGTTCACTTTCTGAATCTTGCTATATGCAGTTTTTGTAAGTCTTTTCGCATTGATCTCCACTTTTCCCTTTACAAATACTGGCCTGTTAAAATTATAAATAAACGTACCGTAAAAAGCAGGATCCTTCTGCGGCAGCAGGAAGGGTTTATGTGCATTACCCTCATCATCAATATAACTGAAAAAAATCATGGTGTTAAGTCCGTCAACCCTCTTACTGGCAAATAAAAACCATTTACTGTTTGATGACCACGAATGGAAACTTTCAACTTGAGAACTGTTAATATCGGGCTTCTTATAATCAAATGTTTTTAAATCCATAAGGTACAGGTCACTGCTGGGTGAATAAATGGTGAAATATCCATAATCAGCCATGCAAAACAGTAAATACCTGCCATCCGGAGAGATTTCAGGAAAAGAAATGCTTTTTCCTGTTTCTTTGGCTAATAACACTGTGTCTATCTCACCCCATTTACCTGTACTGGCATCATAAGAAATTCTCATTAAGTCATATTTAACCAATGTATCAGGGACGTCCTCATTATATTCAGGACCGCTGATAAAATACAGATATTTTCCATCAGGTGACCAGCTAGGTAAATTTTCCAACCTCCTGGTAGAAATACACGGAGAAGTAGTTATCATGTTCTTTTTAATATCATATAATACAAGATCAGAAGCCATGTCAATTACAGTCTGGCCACTGATTCCTGCAGAATGAAATTTCTGCTTTATTTTGTTAACTGAAAAAGCAATAATATTTCCATCGGGATGCCATGAAGGATAAACGCATGATGACATTGTGAAAAGTGTAGAAGTATTCAGCATTTGTACATTACCCTCATCATATAATATGGTTCCGCCAGGAGAGCCCCTCAAATGCAACATCATTTTATTGGGATTATTAGCACAAAAAGTATGACAGTTCATACAGTTTTTTTCGGTTGTCAGGTTAACCAAAACCGGCTTCATAGAATAATTCTCAACATTTCTCTGGTAAATACCCATTTTTTCCCATAGTATGTATGCCGGATTTATTAATCTGAAGACAACGTAGCTATCTATCTGCTCAGCAGCAATAGTATTGGTTATCGTTTCGAATTTTTCCCATCCACCTCCCTTTGCTTTAAAATATATATCAATAAAAAATGAACTGCCGGCATTACTGGCAAGAAACCTTTTCCATTTTCTTAATGGTATGGTTATTTTATTATTCCGGGATGCGATTCTTATTCCCTTACTATTGTCTGAATATATTGAGACATAATACTTATCTGCCTTCTCATTGATGGCGAAGTTTATAGGAGCTATGTTAGGAGGTATAACCGTTGAAGTGTAATCAGGAAAGATTTCGGGTATTCTGTTGTTTTCATTATATTCAGCTATCCCGCGATGCTTATAAAAACGGAATAATAAAATACCGGTTAATGCAAGTAATACAATTAAAATTATTATATACTTCTTCTTAATCATTCAATATCCCTTTCTTTAATTTCTCTCTTTGTGGTTATGGGACTTACGTAATGCAGATAATACCATAACGTATTTCCAAAATATTCAGACAATTCTTTTTGAGCAAGCCCAAAATCATTCCCGTATTTAACATTGAGTATGTTGTTATAGCTGTTAAACTGTTCTTTTGTAAAGCGACTAACATTAATGGATCCTATCTGTGCATCTTTTCCTTCCCGGCGCAGTACATAAATTAAAATAGCCTCTTCAACAAGTCTTGGCATACTGCTGTAATTTAATTCTGACAAGTAATGTAAATTATTTACTACATCGCCGAGCTCATGTTTTAATAAAGATACTGCAATATAATATTCAAATGCCATCTTATTTTTCGGATTTTCCTGTAGTAGATTATACAAATCGAGGGCAGGTTCATTTATATTGGCATAATAATCATGCTTTGGCATTAAATCCCTCTTTTTCTGAATGAAAGGATCTGATTCAATCAGATCTTCGTTATTTAAATACTCCAGATAATGGTTAGCCCATTTTCTATAAATTATTGATTTTAAAAGTATATTTAAATATTTCTCAGATTTTTTATGTTCACCGAGTATTAAATATGATAGTGCAATTCTTTTAAGTGCAGCAGGTTGAAGTTCATTTTTGGTCAGCGCCTCATTAGCCCAATGCAAAGATTCTTTTATAAAGCCCAGATCGAAATAATAATCACTAATTGGCATTAAGATCCTGCTGTTATAATAACGTGTCAGTATCAATCCGTCTTCACCCCATATCTGATTATAATTAAATAAATCATCCAGAAGTCTTCCTCTAAAATATAAAGCCCTGTTGATCTGAAATAAAACAAGCCTGTCTTTAGGAGGCAGTTTCTCTCCTGCCTCTAAAACATAATACCAGTCATTATTTTCAGCATAGTAGTTTAATTCAATTAGGGCTTTATCGTTTCTATTATTAGAAAACCTTATGGTATATAATAATAAAACAACCGGTATTATGTTTACTATTGCCATGACAATCCAGAATATGCCTTTTTTTGCATTATCAACAAACTTATTTTCCAGTATCTTATCTGAAAATATTAATCCCAGAATTACGGTTACAGGGTAAAATAAAAAAAGAGGATATAAAGTTAAAAAAGGTTTATAGTATTTTTCCGGGACAAATATATCAAACAGGACCTTCTTAAAATTCATGTATGGAGAGTATGATCCTACAATAAAAGTAAAAACAGATGCAACAATGATATATAAAAATACTATTCTGATGTAACCACTTTTTTTATTCCCAATCTCAAGAAGAATTGCAAGAGAAGAGAATAACATCAGGGATACACCCCCAAAAAGCATAATAGAAATAGCTGAAAACACTATAAATAGTGCAATCTTCAACAGAATCCTGTTATTAATAAAATAGTAATACCCCATTGTTAATAGCAGAGATATAATAATAATTATATCAGGTTTTAATGTATAGGAATACTTACTGTGCAAATAGGTTAAAAGAATAACAGGGAGAAATTTGAGGATATATACATAATCTGGCGCAAAAAATACTGACAAAAATTTTTTTGTTAAAAACATTATAAAATACAGAACCAATACAAGTAACAGGGCTCCTGCCAGTGCAAAGTGAAAAAACTGTGAAATAAAAAGTGATAAATACTCACCCAGTCCGCCTGGCAGGACCAAATACTCATTCAAAAAACTAAAGTCTGTCAGAAAGATGGGTTGCTGTTTGAAATCGATTAATCTGGGATCAACCCGCTGCCAGAAATACAGGAATAATAAAGCAAATATTAAAAAAGTTGTTATTATGTTAATAACCTTCTTTATTTTATTATTCATATTGAAAAGATTCAAAAAGTTACCGTAGAATTCCTGAAACAAACATATAATTTTTTTTCCCAAAAGCATTGAATTTAAACAATAAAGTGCTGTTTTTTTTAATGGGTATGAGAGCCTGACTATTATTATTTTTATTTTTGTAAATCTTAGTATTGAACAACATCAAAATAATAAGGATTGAAAAAGGTATTTGCCAGTAGCACACTAAAAGGTAACAGAAAAAAAGAGTTGTGGCGGTTTCCGTGGGGTTATTCCGAAAGTTTTATAATTGCTGCCGGATTAGTAATTACCGGATTCTTAATAGAAGTCTTTACAAAAGGAAAAGGATTAGTAAAGCCTCAGTGGCCTTATAATTTAGTGGCCGGACTTGCATTTGCAGGACTTCTGTCATTAACTCACGGATTATTTAAAAAGCATCCCCTGGTTAAATGGCTTTCAAGCATCCCTGCATGCATAAGTTCAATATCACTTTTTTGCCTTCTGGCTTTGTTGCTTGGAATTATTCCACAAAATGACAGTCATTATGATGTGATTATTTCCGGTTCAGGATTAACACATATTTCCCAAAGCTGGCCATTTTTGCTATCGCAGATTTATATCCTGACTACCCTCGGATTAGTTATACTCAGAAGGGCCTTCCCCCTGAAGAGGAAGAATACGGGTTTTTTATTAAATCATGCAGGACTATGGCTTATAATAACTGCGGCCCTTCTTGGTTCGGGAGACCTGAAACGTTTCAGGATGGCGCTTAGGGAAGATGAAACTCCCAATCAAATAGCTATAGACGAAAATCTAAGATTATTCGTAATTCCTTTTTCGATAAGACTTGTTGATTTTAATATTGAAGAGTATAATCCCAAAATGGCAATTTATAATAATGAAATCCGTAAATATATTGCTGACAGGAAAAAACCTGATATTGCAATTGAAAAAGACCTGGAAGTCAGCATGCATCATTGGAATATAGCTGTCAGGGAGTTTATTTTGTGCTCGAACATGTCCGGTGACAGCTATGAACCATCATCGGTCAAAGGATCTGCTCCGGCTGCATTAATATTTGCTGTTAACAGGATAACAAAAGATACGGTCTCCGGGTGGATTACATGTGGCAGTTACATGATCCCTCCGCGGAATTTAGAACTTGATGACACCTATTCCCTTGTTATGAAAACACCCGAATCAAGGAAATACAGCTCCTTATTGGAGATATATGAACACGATAAAAGTACCGGTATAATAAAGCTGGAAGTAAACAAGCCTGTTTCTGTGAGGCACTGGAAGTTGTACCAGGCAGGCTATAATGAGAAGATGGGAAAGTGGTCGGACATAAGCATTATTGAACTTGTAAGGGATCCGTGGTTACCTTTGGTTTATTTCGGAATTTTTATGCTAATGGCCGGGGCAGTATATATATTCTGGATTGGTAGAAAAATTAAAGATTAATAATTATGACCTGGATTGATTACCCACTGTTTGCAGCTATTTCAATAATTCTCTGGATATCAGGAATATTGCTTCTTTATATATTGACAAAAAGAAAATTATCTATTTTGCCGGGTATTTCATTTATAGCGGCCGGGACTTTAATGCTTATCGTCTTTCTGGGTCTTTACTGGCTCGAGCTTGATCGCCCGCCGTTAAGAACATTGGGAGAAACAAGGCTCTGGTATTCTGTTTTTCTGGTGATAGTGGGGATAATTGCCTTTATACGATGGAAATATAAATGGTTAATAACATATAGTATAATAGTGGCCATACTATTTTTGTTAATAAACTACCTTAAGCCGGAATCTTATAACAAATCATTAATGCCTGCATTAAAAAGCCCATGGTTTATTCCACATGTTATTGTATATATTTTTTCTTATGCTTTGCTGGCAGCCTCTTCCATTGTTGCTTTGAAAGGACTTTACCAGTATTATTTCAGGACTTTTAACCTTTCAGACTTAAAGCTGGCCGATAACCTTGTTTATATAGGTTTTTCATTTCTTACCCTTGGTTTGATATTTGGTGCTTTGTGGGCAAAAGAAGCCTGGGGACATTATTGGACATGGGATCCGAAAGAAACATGGGCTCTTCTTACGTGGATGGCATATCTTATATATATGCATACGAGAACTTATCAACCCTCAAGGATCCTGACCCCATTATGGGCACTTAGCCTGGCATTTCTTATTTTAATGATTTGCTGGTTCGGTTTAAATTACCTTCCTTCAGCTCAAAGCAGTGTTCATGTGTATACCCGGTAGAATAACAGTTCAGGAATATTATTGCCTCAGATTTTTCAAATTCAGACTGTCAATAAAATCCCTGATCTTTTTGTAGTGTGATCCTTGCCAGTATACTTTTTTACAGCCTGCACATTGAAAAAACCTGTGATAGTGTTCCCTGGTAAGGGATTTTAAATTACCTGTTACCGCGTCTTTTGAAACACTTACTATTTTGCCATTACATATTGAGCATATAGTAAACGGCTTAACCAGGGATTCCAGGTTAAACCTCCGGATAACTTCGGTAACCTGTTCTTTTGGTTTTTGACTTCTTATGTAATAGCCGTGTGTAACTGAATTATTTTTCAACAATCCCTTATCACGGGTTAATATAATTCTGTTATTGTCTTTTGAAATCCTTATAATTTCAAAATCATCAAAATCATTCCTGTAAAGGCTGTCAAAACCCATAAGTCTGAGATACCTGGTTAATTTGCCAAGATGGGCATCAAGGACAAACTCCGGATTTCTCAGTCCGCTGTCTCTAAGGGGACTAATAGCTGTAATATCAAGACTTTCAAAAACAGGGTATACTGAGACATAATCTTTATCTTTCAGCTTGCAGGAAAAGTCAACAGGCTGGCTGTTTATCAGAATGAGATCCACTTCTGTGTGAGGAATGCCAAGTGATTCTATTGCATCTTTCACAGACGGATTTCCATTAAAACTGATCGTAAAAGGCTGACTTTTCTTTCCTTTAGGCAAAAAATCCTTTAACTCTTCGTAAAATCTAAAAGTTATATTTACAGGCATAAATGAACTAAGCCAATGAATAATTCAATTAAATAAGCTCTATGCTTCGTTTAACAAATTTATTCAAATCTTCGCCCTTTAACATATTATTTGACAATAATGCCAAATCAATAAGCTGTTTTACAAGTTTGTTCTTGTTCCCGTATTCAGCAAGCAGTTTTTCCTGCTTTTCCTTATTCTTCTTTATTTTATTTTCAAAATCTTCAATTTTGTCCTTGTCTTCCTGCTTAATCTCCTCTTCTTTCTTATCCTTATTAGCTTTCCCCATTTCGTCTTTACTATCTGCTACAGGTTTAATCTCCTCTTTAAGTTTCGTGATCTTCTCACCCACCTTCTTGTCCACATCTTCTGCGACCCTTATTACAAGCGGATGATTAGTGTTTATAACCAGATTAAAACTATCCGGTAAATCTCCATAAAAGCTCATTGTTCCTCCCAGCTTTGACATATCTTTCATTCTTCGCATAAATTCTGATTGGGTTATAACCACCGGGCTATCTGTTTCATTTAAGTTTTCAAACAACACGGTATAACTGTCCTTATCTGACAGCTGCCCTTTAAATACAGGAGCAAGATTTTCCTTCTGAGAGGCATTAAGTTTTGACTCTTTGCTTTCTTCTTTTTGAATTAGTTTGTCAATAACATCAGAGTCAACCCTTAAGAATCTTGAATCTTTAAATTTCTGTTCAAGGTGATTGATAAAATGAGTGTCAAGCTGACCATCCATTAATAAAACGTCATAGCCTTTTGACTTTGCAGCATCAATAAAACTGTATTGTTCATCAGTCCTGTTGGCATAAAGATAAATAAGACTCTTGTTCTTATCGGTTTGATTGTCTTTTATTAATTTTTCATACTCGTCGAAGGTGAAATATTTGCCATCAGTATTTTTTAACAAGGCAAACTTTTCTGCTTTTTCATGAAATTTTTCTTCGGTCATCATGCCATATTCTATAAAAAGCTTTATATCATCCCATTTTTTCTCAAACTCACTGCGGTTATTTTTAAAAATGTCAGAAAGTCTGTCAGCCACTTTTTTTGTAATATGGCTAGATATTTTCTTCACATTCTGGTCATTCTGAAGAAAGCTTCTGGAGACATTCAAAGGTATGTCAGGCGAATCAAGAACCCCGTGCAGCAGAGTTAAAAACTCGGGTACAATTCCTTCAACAGAGTCTGTAACATAAACCTGGTTACAGTATAGCTGGATCTTGTTCTTTTGTATTTCAATGTTATTCCTGATTTTAGGAAAGTAAAGTATACCTGTAAGATTAAAAGGATAGTCAACATTTATATGTATATTAAACAGCGGTTCTTCTGAAACCGGATATAATTCACTGTAAAACTTTTTATAGTCTTCGTCTTTAACATCAGCAGGTTTCTGTGTCCAGAGCGGTTTGGTATTATTAATGATTTTATCTTTTTCAAGTTCCACTTGCTTCCCGTCTTTCCATTCTTTCTCTTTTCCAAAAGCAATCTCAACCGGGAGAAACCTGCAGTATTTTCTTAATAATTCATTTACTTTATTTTCTTCAAGAAATTCCTTTGAATCTTTGTCAAGATAAAGAATAACTTCCGTACCTCTTTCTTTTCTGTCTACAGGTTCGATGGTATATTCAGGAGTGCCGCTGCATGTCCATTTCACAGCTTTTTCATCCTCCATGTATGATTTTGTATATATTTCAACCTTGTCGGACACCATGAAAGACGAATAAAATCCCAGTCCGAAATGACCGATTATAGCATCTTCCTGGTTCTTATATTTTTCAAGGAACTCTTCGGCGCTGGAAAGGGCAATCTGGTTTATGTACTTGTCAATCTCTTCAGCACTCATGCCAACACCCTGATCAGAAACAGAAAGTGTTTTTTTCTTTTTATCTACCTTAACCCTTATAGTTAAATCACCGAGCTCTCCCTTGAAATCACCAACACTTGAGATAGTTTTCAATTTCTTTGTAGCATCTACAGCATTGGAAATAAGTTCTCTTAAAAATATTTCATGATCTGAGTATAAAAATTTCTTAATAATTGGAAAGATATTCTCAGTTGTTACTCCTATTTTACCGGTTTGCATTTTTTAATATTTTTTGGTTAACATATATTTTTCTGAAAAATTGTTATTTTCAAAGTATATGCCATAAACAAAATTACTGACAATAAGTCATTTTTAAACACAGATAACCTGTAATTATTGTCAGAAATAAAATCAGGCTGCTATAAATAATATCAGTAGGCAGGATTCCTCACATCAACATCATGTATTTCATTCCAGGCCCCATCTTTAAACTCAAGTCCGTCATACGAAAAATCAGGCCCATAGAACATGTAATGATCTTTATAAGAAGGTTTTGAAGGAGACAGATGATCAAAAATTATCATTTTCAAATCTTTATTATATTTCAGGCTCATACTAACCTTTGAAGAGTATTCAAAGATAATCCTGTTAAGAAGTCTGTCCTGGTAATTAAATACGGGCATCCCAAAAACAGGTATACTATCATTCCTGAAATAGAGCAGTTCCACAACCTTTTTTGAAGTAAGGAAATTATTAAAATCAAATCCCAGCAAGGTATAATAAGTATTTCCTTCGTGCCTGGTCTCAATAATTTCATAATAAAGTGCCCCGAACCAGTTTGTATCACTTAAAGTTTTCTCTTCAGGGGACTCAATAATGTTCTTTTTATCTGTTAATCTGTAAACTGCAAAATCTTTAGCCTTCAGCGGATAATACTGGATAAAACCAAAATATTTATGCGTGCCGTCGGAAAATGGTATATTCCATGTATAGAGCCTGAGCCTTTTATCAGGTGATACAATCTTACCCGTATTCTTAAGAGAATCAAAAGGAAACGTGAATGATTCTTTAATAGCCAGTACCTGTTCAAAGTTCTTCATAATCTCATTATTTATTCTTTCCTTCTCAGGATTATTATTACTATTATAAAGGTTATTAAACAGTCCGTTTAGCAGGTGTTCGTATTTGTAAATTGATGTTGTATCCTTATTCTGAGCAAGAAAAACACTCACCGGCATGAAAAGAAGAGAGATTAGCGCATATATATTTTTCAATTTGCCCATCATAAATACATGATATTAATATTAAAGTAAAGCATTATAAGAATTGTAAAATATAGATTAAGGTATTCTCAGTTAAGTGTAGCGTCCGGAAATTGAGAGGAATTTATTTAATTATCAGGTTAATATCTCCCATCAACTTGTCCTTGTATGATTTTCCTATAGGTATTGATTTACTGCCGTCATGAGTTTTTATAATAACCGAATTATCCTCTATAACATTTATACTGCTGGTATTAACGATGTATGAACGGTGAACCCTTGTAAATCTGTTTGAAGGCAATTTCTGTTCAATTGCTTTCATCGTAAAATGAATGGTATACTTCTCATTAAATGTATTAAAGATGACATAATTCTCAAGTGCTTCCACCCAGAGGATATCCTCATATTTTAAGCGCACAAGGGCAGAATTTTTCTTAATGAATATTTCATCATCCCTGGGATCTACCTTGTTTTTAAATCTGACATTTGCCTTATTAACGGCTTTAAAAAAACGGCTATACGATATTGGTTTCAGCAAGTAGTCTGTTACATCGTAATTGAAGGCATCCAGAGCATATTTGTCTTTGGATGAAATAATTATAATCTGGGGAGGATTGGTCAATGTTTCCAGAAAGTCAATACCACTCATTTCCGGCATCTCAATATCAAGGAATATCAAATCAATATCTTCTTCAGTACTAAATGCATTAATCGCATCCACGGCATTTTCATAAGAACTAAGCAGGTTAAGCTGATCGGTACGGTTTACAAATTCCTCTATTATTCTTCTTGACATTAAATCATCATCGATAATTATGCAATTCATATTAGATAATTTTCGTCAATATATAAGATATATTCGTCAATATTTTAATCAAATATAACAAAAAAATAAATCCGAAAGTAAAAAAAAAATAAAGATATAAATAATAATTCCTAACTGTTTAGCCTGCACATAAATGAGTTTTCTAAAATGTCAGATTTCTTTATACTTTCCTTTAACCATTTGATTCTAATATCCTGTTTCTCGGATTCAGAGAGACTCCAGTTAATCTTTGAACTTCTCAATTCAGAAACAAGATGATAAAGAATAATGGCTGCAGATACTGAAATATTGAAGCTTCTGGTAAAACCAAACATAGGTATGCTTAAATATTCATCTGACAATTCAATTATTTCATTTGACAAACCGTTAAGTTCTGTACCAAACAGCAGTGCTACCTTTCCATTTTTCAGGCAAAAATTCTCCAGTGATGTGCTATTTCTATCAGGAATGGTAGCTACTATCCTATATCCTTTGGATTTAAGAGCATCTATGGCTGCCTTAGTATTGTTTTCTTTTTTGCTGTATTTAAAAATATTTAGCCATTTATTTGAACCCAGTACCACATCGGGATTTATTACATATTTATTTCTATTTTCAATTATATGAACATCCTGAATTCCGAAACATTCACAGGTGCGAAGTACGGCACTGGCGTTTTGTGATTGAAATATATCTTCAAGCACGACAGTGATATATCTTGTACGGCACTCAAGCACTTTGTTTATTATTTCTTTTCTATTCCTGGTCACAAACTCTTCGAGGTATTTTGCAAGCTTCCTTTTCATCAGATGCAGAATACTTAATATGTAATAAGGCCTTAAAATAAAAAAAAAGGGAGCGTCAAACTGCTCCCTTAATCTCTTTTTCTAAATTATTATTTAACTGCGTCAGCCAACTCGCTACCTGCCTTAAATTTTACAACCTTTTTAGCTGGAATAGTAATTTCTTTACCTGTCTGTGGGTTTCTACCTGTTCTAGCACTTCTTTTAGCTACTGAAAAAGAGCCAAAACCTACTAACGCAACTCGGTCACCTTTTTTGAGTGCTCCGGCAGTTGCTTTAATGAGTGAATCAAGGGCTTTCTTAGCATCAGCTTTGGTTAAACCTGCTCCGCCAGCTATGGCATCTATTAGTTGTGCTTTGTTCATAATAATTAATTTTTAGGATTAATAAATGTTGTTCAATAG
>CAZOLY010000070.1:0-16650 GCA_964580815.1 uncultured Bacteroidales bacterium | reverse complement strand
CTTAACATTAAAGATGATAACCTTATTAAACAGATACCTGGGAATACCATTAGAATCATTAATAAGTGGGAGTAAAGAAATCAAACTGGAAGCTGAAAAGAAAGAGAAGCTTCTGAACATATCTTCAATCAAAGAATACTTAAAAGGTAGATGGACTGCAATGATTTAAAATCCAGATTGCAAAACGTAGCTATATATCTAAAATAGAAAGGGCATCAAGTGATATCCGGATTTCAACACTAAGAAAGATTATTGAAACCGGATTAGGTGGAAAACTTCATATTAGTGTTGAGTTATAGAAAACAAAAAGGCACCTCGTTAAGGCGCCTTAATTTTAAAGTTGAAACGATCTGCTAATATAAAGATCTAAATATATTGATTTATTATTGCTTCGTAAAGCTCCTGCTTGCCGCTGATCTGTTTGGGTTCTCCGTTCTTTATTGCAAGCTCCCTCAGCTTTTCGAGGCCCATTTTCCCTTCTTCGAATGCCTTGCCATCACCGCTATCATAGGAAGCATAGCGCTGCTTTCTCATCTTTTTGTAACCTGACTTTTCCAGGATATCGTAAGCAATAAGCAGGGCCCTGGCAAAAGCATCCATGCCTGCAATATGTGATATGAATATATCCTCGAGGTCGGTCGAGTTACGCCTTGTCTTGGCATCGAAGTTTACACCCCCCGTAGTAAAGCCTCCTGCCTCGATTATTACCAGCATCGTCTCTGCAAGCTCATAAATATTTACAGGGAACTGGTCGGTGTCCCACCCGTTCTGGTAGTCGCCTCTGTTTGCATCAATGCTGCCCAGCAGTCCGGCATCAGCAGCACACTGCAGCTCATGCTGGAAAGTATGGCCTGCAAGTGTGGCATGGTTAACTTCTATATTAAGTTTGAAGTCACCTGCCAGTCCGTAATTCCTCAGGAACCCTATGACGGTCTCTGTGTCGAAATCATACTGGTGCTTTGTAGGCTCCATAGGTTTGGGTTCGATAAGGAAGGTGCCCTTGAATCCGTTTTTCCTCCCATAGTCCCTTGCCATGGTCAGGAACCTTGCGAGGTGCTCTTTTTCTCTCTTCATATTCGTATTAAGCAGTGACATATATCCCTCACGGCCGCCCCAGAAGACATAATTCTGTCCGCCAAGGGCAATGGTGGCATCAATGGCATTCTTTACCTGTGTCCCTGCATAACATACAACATTAAAATCGGGATTCGTGGATGCACCGTTCATATACCTTTCATGGGAAAAGACATTCGCAGTGCCCCACAATAATTTTACTCCGGAATCTTTCTGCTTCTCTTTTGCATACCCGACCATAGTTTGCAGCCTCTTTTCAGATTCCGCAATAGTGCTGCCTTCAGCTACCAGGTCAAAGTCATGGAAACAATAAAATGGTATCCCAATCTTTGTCATGAACTCGAATGCGGCATCCATCTTATCTTTTGCCTTTTCTATGACATCACTGCTTTCATCCCAGGGGAACTTCTTTGTCCCCGGTCCGAAAGGATCACTGCCTGTCCCGCATAGTGTATGCCAGTAAGCCATTGAAAACCTGAAATAGTCTTTCATTGTCTTGCCCGCCACAACCTTGTTCTCATCGTAAAACCTGAAAGCAAGCGGATTCTTTGATTCTTTCCCTTCAAACCTGATCTTTCCGATCCCGGGAAAGTGTTCTCTTTTACCAACTAAATATTCCATATTTGTTTGTTTATTGTATTAATAATTTTCTGAGAAACTGTAAAAATAATAATTTAACCGAAATATAAAAAGGTAAACGTACATTTTACGCTAACTTTTTTATGAAATATTGTTAATAAATCTATATTCTCTTTTTCAGTTCAGCTATCCACTTATTATATGCATCTGTATAAAGCTGTCTGTTCTTTATGTCGGGCCCGACCTCTGCTATCTTTTTGAGGCTGCTGAAGGCCTCTTCACAGGTTTTATATACTTTTGAACCTACACCGGCGCCCATTGCAGCACCTAATGAACCGTCTGTATCATACAGCTCGATGGATGCCCCTGTCAGTCCGGATAGTGTATTCCTGAATATTTTGCTAAGAAACATATTGGAATGGCCTGCCCGTATTATGCGCGGTTTTATGCCTATGTTTTCCATGATCTCGAGCCCGTATTTGAGCGCAAATACTATTCCTTCCTGGGCAGCACGCAGGAGATGGGACTTCGTATGCCTATTGAAATTTATATTTGCAAACGTGCATCCTATATCTTTATTCAGCAGCAGGCGCTCGGCACCATTGCCAAAGGGAAGAACATACAGGCCATCGCTTCCCACAGGCATTTCTTCTGCCAGCCGGTTCATCTCATCATAATCTTTTCCTTCCATAACATTGTGTTTAAGCCATGAATAAAGGATGCCCGTGCCGCTTACGCACAAAAGAACCCCCAGGCGCGTTTTGTCTGCCGAATGATTAACATGGGCAAAGGTATTTACCCTTGATTGAGGCTCGTATTTTATTTCATCGCTTATGCCATACACTACTCCCGAAGTGCCCGCTGTAGCAGCAATTTCACCTGGATTGAGAACATTAAGTGAAAAAGCATTGTTGGGCTGGTCCCCGGCGCGGTAGCTGACTGTAGTTTTTTCAGACAGTCCCAGCTCCCTTGCCGCTTCCCTTGTTATTGTGCCCTGCTCCGAAAAGGTCGGCACAATATCGGGAATGAGATCTTTATCAAATCCGAAATGGTCAAATAAAAAATCTGCGGGATTATTATTTTTAAAATCCCAGAATATCCCTTCGGACAATCCCGATACGGTCATCTTGATTTCACCGGTGAGGCGCGCGGCAATATAATCACCGGGGAGCATTATTTTATAGATTTTACGGTAAGTATCAGGCTCGTTATCCTTAACCCATTTCAGCTTTGAAGCGGTAAAGTTGCCCGGTGAGTTAAGGAGGTTCTCAAGGCACCTTTTATGTCCCAGCTCGTTAAAAGCCTTGTTACCTGCTTCAACAGCCCTGCTGTCGCACCATATTATCGAGGGCCTGAGCACTTTCATGTCTTTGTCAACAATTACCAGCCCGTGCATCTGGTATGATATACCTATACTTTTTATATCACCGGCACTGACCTTTGACTCTCGTAATACATCCGACAATGCAAGCTTCAGGTTATCCCACCACATCTGCGGATCCTGCTCGGCCCACCCCTGCTTACGGGCAATCATTTTCATCTCTTTCTTCGGCTGGAAGGACGTTCCTGCGCACCTGCCTGTTTCGGCTTCAATTAAGCTAGCTTTTACTGATGAGCTGCCAACATCAAATCCAAGTAAATACATAGTTTATTCTTTGTTTTAAATAGTTAGTTTATGATGGCAATATAATATTTTTATATTAAAAATCCGGTATGGGCCTTTTTAAAGTTATTGTATCTTTTTTTATTAAAAACATAAAACCTCGCAGGCTTATGATTCACACCTTTCTGCTTCTCGTTAAGCGGGATAATATAGTCAAGCCTGTTTATCTTCTTCCTGAAATTCCTGTTGTCAAGTTCGCATCCCAGTATTATTTCATATATTTTCTGAAGCTGGTTTATAGTAAATTTTACGGGCAGCAGCTCAAAACAAAGCGGGTCTGTGAGGAAAGCCTTCCTCAGGGTCTTTAGTCCCGATTCCAGGATATTATTATGGTCAAAAATAAGCCGGGGCACGGCATCAACAGGATACCACCTTGCATCATAAACAATTGAGAGTTCAGTCCTGTGGCTCATGTCAAGCTTTATAAGCGAATAATAGGCTATGGTCACTACCCTGTCGATATCGGGCAGTCCCGATGTTACCCTTAGCCAGTCCAGGTTTTCTTTGTCGCTGAGCCTTTGCGGATTGTCAAACACAGCTAGTTGCTGGAGGAAGATATTGTCCAGCCCCGTGTATTCCTTTAGAATTCTCTTTGCCGACTCGTGAAGGGGCTCTCCCTTAAGAATAAGGTCTCCCGGCAGTTTGAGAGGAATGGTCTCATTTGAGGAGGCAGTCCTCATATCCCTGTTTATCAGCAGCAACTGTAATTTGTTGCCGTTGAAACCGAATATTACGCAATCAACCGAGATATGTGGATTTAAAGCACGCTGCATATTATAAATGTTATATTGGCTTTCAAGGTTGCGCAAATTTACCCTGCGAAATATAATTTTACAAATAAAATTTTACCTTATATTATTTGTAAAGGTTTTAAAGATATAATAATATTAGGGTAAGTGGATAAAATTAAATCACTATTCGTAATATTAAGGCTGAGTTTTATCAGAAGTTGTAGAGGATTAATTAAAAAAATCAAAACTTAAATCGTTAATATCCTTGAAATTAGTATATTGGCTGAAATATTTGTTAAATGCAATATTATTTTGCATTAATTGGTCCGTATAATAATTATTAAACCTGTAATTAATCTGACTCTATTAACATGTCATTAAATAATTTCAATCATGACTAAGCTTTACATTTTCATAATTTCAGTATTGTTATGCTTGTCAGCGTTAGCGCAGGATGCTGTTTTTTATAAGCTGCCCGAGGGACTTGCTCCGGATATAGACGGTTACGCCGATGATTTATGGGCAGACGTAGAAGAGCACAATATTGAGAAGCCCTTTCAGTTTGAAGAACCAACCCTTGACGTGGCTACATGGCAGGCGGTATGGAACGATACTGCTTTATTCATAATCATCATCGTTGAGGAGGATAACCTGTGTCCGCCCTGGTGTGAACCGGCACAGGTGGACTGGATGTCGGACCGGACCGAACTTTATCTCGATGTAAATGATATACTGGAGGACGGACAGGGACCGGCAGGATTTCCAAATGGGCATTTCCAGTTTTCACCAACATTTGAAGAAGGTGTGGATAATTACTTTTTCAGCGGCAATTCATGGCAGGGCTGGTATTATCAATATGCTTATAATGTTGATGATCCCGATTATATATTTGAGTATGCCTTGCCCTTCAGCAGCCTTGAAGATGCGAGCTTTAACGCACTTGTGCCGGCAGACGGCAAGCAGATAGGATTTGATGTATATATAAATGATCGTGATGCAGGTGAAGATATAAGAAAGAGGGCAACATGGATGAATGATGGAATGGGCCCTTCAGGCGATGAAGCCTGGAACACCATGGATGATTGCGGTGTAGTGGAGTTTACCACCGAAACAATTTACGGCGGTTCTGCTCTTACTCCCGATGCGTATATTAAAAAGCTGCCGGAAGGACTGGCTCCCGCAATAGACGGCTACCCCGACGCTGTATGGGCAGGTGTGGAAACTAATGATATCGGGAAGCCATTCCAGTCTGAAGTGCCGTCGCTCTACCTTGCTACATGGCAGGCTGCATGGGATGAGTATGCTATATACCTGATGGTTACCGTTGAGGATGATGATTTTTGTCCGCCCTGGTGTGAGCCTGCCCAGGTGGAATGGATGTCTGACAAGGTTGAAGTTTATCTCAATGTTAATAGTATTCTCAAAGATGGCGAGGGTACATATACGCCGGGTAACGGACATTACCAGTTCGCCCCTTCTTTTGAAGAAGGCCTGGATAATTTTATTTTTAACGGTGAATCATATCAGGGCTGGTATTATGAATACAGTTACGCCGTCAATGAACCCGATTATATATTTGAGTATGCTTTTCCCCTCAGCACGCTCGAAAACAAGTTCTCAAATGAACTGGTCCCGTCAGACGGTAAGCAGATAGGATTTGATGTTTATGTGGTGGACCGCGACGGAGGTGAGGACATAAGAAAACGGACTGCATGGGTCAATGATGGAAACGGACCTACAGGCGATGAGGCATGGAACACCATGGATGATTGCGGAGTGGTCGAATTCAGCACTGAAACAATAGACAATCCCTATCCGCCTCATACCGGCGAGTTTTTTACTTATTGTGACTTTGAAAGCATATCACCGAAAAAAGGAGCACTCGGGGATGATAGCTATGTTATAACAGGTAATCCTGCTAAAGATGCCTGTAACGGCACCGATAATATCGTGAAATATGGTGCCGGCAGTAACAGTATCTTCGAGGGGTATATGATACCTGCAGGAGGTGTATTCTATGCGGATAGTATAACTTCTGTTAAAATTTATGTATACAGTACCGTTAGCGGACTATTTATGGTAATGCCCGTGAGAAGCTCTGATTTTATATTTGGTGTCTCCTCAACTGCACTCTACACAAATACAGGGCTCTGGCAGGAGCTGGAATTTGAATTCCCTGAGGATGCTTTTAATATAAATTATGACTATCTGCTTTTCCTGCCTTACAATACCGGTACGGGCATCTGGCATTTTGACGAAATATCGGGCAACCAGTCAATTTATTACGGCGGACCGGTAACAGTAAGATTTGAAGTTGCCAATAATTCGCCGGAAATACTGGGCGATGATAATTATATATTTATGGATGGCATATACTATAAGTTATATGATGACGGCACCCACGGCGACCTGTCAGCCGGCGATGATAAATGGACATGCACAAGGCAGCTGGAGGGATTCAAGCTGGGAATAGGCGGAGGAGACTATATATGGCAGCTCGTTATTAATAACGTAACGTTCAGCGGGAAAGAACTATTTGTTGTGGCGGGACAGGGAACAGTAAAAGTTGAGTATTCATATATAGGCACATCAGGTATCGGGACCCCTGACATATCACAATTCAGCATTTACCCCGTGCCTGCCTCTGATTATATCTGTATACCGGATGCAGACATGCTGGTGCAGGCAGCAATCCTGGATGTGCTGGGTAAAGAAATAAAAACAGTGGTTAATAAGCAGGCCGGCACATTACAGATCGATATAAGCGATATAAAACAGGGAGTGTACTTTTTGAGACTGACCGATATTTACGGAAATACCGGTACACGGACTTTAATAAAGGAATAATAAGTAGCACTGCACAGGCATAAAAAAATCCGCAGCCATAAACTGCGGATTTTTCTTTTCAATTAATCCTGTACTTTATATGGAATTTTATCACCTTCGGTTATTTAGGTACTATACGTACATTGTCTATGCAAATCTTTACCGGATAGAAGGGTGAGGTGGCCGGACCGAAGACCATCATCGTCAGGTTCGTCAGCTCGGATATATCTTCAAGCGGCCGCGAACCCTGTGCGCTGTTATCAGGATCATTCTTGTCGTACATAAATTCATTTAAGGGAATGGATACGGTGATCCAGCCGTCAGAAGTGTAGGGACCGTCAACATAGGGCATCCACCGTGCATGAGAAGCAGGAGGATTCGAATCACGTCCATGGCCGTTACCATATATTGTCATATAAATTTCCATACGTACGGCATGCCATTCTACAGGGACATTGGCTTCAAACTTGAAGACAAGCTCGTTTATAAGTCCGGTTGCAAGCGGGACGTCACCCCGGGGATCTCCTTCCGCCCAGTATTGAATGGATAAATAGTTTTCCCAGTCATAACTGCCAACTTCATCAGATATAATTGTTGCATAGTTGCCCGAACACGGGGCAGGATCGGGTGATGAGTCAGCATAAGCAATAGGAGCAGTCCATGTCTGGTGGAAGTAAGTATCAAAATCCATAATTGTATTCCTGTTATCACGGAACAGGAAGTCCGATTCAGCCTCGCCGAAGTTGGTTTTTATCTTTATTTTTCCCGGGGTAGAGCCGGCAGGAACGGTAACCTGGAGTTCGGTCTTGGACAATGATGATATCTGCGCTTCAAGATCACTAGGGAATGTCACTGTAATTGGTTCAAAGAAGTAGTCTCCCGTTAAAACCGCAGTGCCCCCGTCAGGAACATATTCACATTTAATAGCGTATATTTCGGGCCCTGGCACATCGATCAGAAAATCGTAATATAATTCGTAGCCATCGTCAAAGACTATTTTCATCTTGTTGTTCACCTCGTAAGGAACTGCAGAGGGTACATTTACAAGAATGGTCCTGTCTGTAATGTAGGTGGGTGTAAGGTAAGCTTCCTGGTCATTGAACCATATCTCTCTTGCACCCCCCAGGTTCTCTCCCACAATTGCAATCAGATCACCCATATAGGCTGCAACCAGGTGGGAATCTGCCTTCTCAGGATCGGTAAGCCTTATATAACTGATCGACGGTGTCCCGCCCTCATCCTTTTTTTCACACGATATAAACACCAGTCCGATAAAAAAACCGGCAATTGTCAGGAGTAACATATTTTTTATGAATGCTTTCATTTTTTAAAATTTTATAGTATTAAACAAGTTAATCAAATTCATATTCAACAGCGTCCTCTGCTAATTTGGGATTAACAAGCACCTCTGCTGCCGGAATGGGCAAAAACATCTGTGACTCGTGTATGGTGTATGAATTTTCTGTCGAGTCCAGTTCATAGCTGTCCCATGAATTCGGGTCGTCGCTGCCGGTAATTTCGCTGTAAGTGTATTCTCTTTCCTGTGCATTCAGGTAATCCATGGCGCCTGACGGATCACGGTAAAAGTACCGCTTAACATCAAACCAGAACATGCTTTCAAGACAGAATTCAACCCTCCTTTCAACCAGGATGTCCGTGAAGGTAATGCTTGATTTTGAATCCAGTCCGGCCCGCGTACGTATTGCGTTAAAATATTGCAGGGCCGTTGCATCATCTGTCGAAGCTCCTGCTCCCAGCACCGCTTCGGTATATATCAGGTACACATCAGCCAGGCGCAGTATATACTGGTTAATACCTGCATCCTGGTCGATGCCGACCTGTCCGCCTGTATCATCAGAGCTTCCCACAACAAATTTCTTCAGGTGGTTTAAAACCTGGCTTGCCGTTTCAAGAGGATTATTCGGATTATCGGGATTTTCAGTTTCGAAATTGTAGGTATATCCTCCATTTGCAACATTTATTTCGGGATAAAAATCCCCCAGCGTCATATAAATGGCATGGCGGCGCAGGTCCCCACTCTCAACATCCTGCATGAAATCGTATGTCACACCTTTGCCTCCGCCCCACTGCTGATCGGCAATAATACTGCTGCGGGCCCAGTTTGCATTGCGGCTGTTGCCTATGGCATACCTTCCTTTCATCCACTGGAGGGCAAAGAGCGATTCCTGATTATTATTGTTTTCGATAAGGAAAAGATCATAATAGTCTTCCATAAGCGTCAGTCCGCTGTTGGTGATCACATCCTCAGCATATTCCTTTGCCTTGGTGAAGTATGCAGCTGAATTGGCGTCACTCAGATTCTGGGCCATGGTAATATAAAGCTTTGCCAGCATGCCTTTTGCCGACCACTGCGTTACGCGCCCCGGATCATCGGTGGTTTTAAGGTTTACTTCCGCATATTCAAGGTCCCTTTTAATGAACTCATAGATGCTTGAACGTGTATTCTTCGGGAGCATCATGTTATTGCTGGTTACCAGCTCCGTTGAGTTCTCAACTATAGGCACCTCTCCCCATAATTCGGCCAGTATAAAATAAGCTGCTGCACGTACAAAGCGTGCCTCGGCAACAGCCTGGTCAATCACATCCTGCGTCACATTCTGCTCGGCAATACGCGGCATATCATTTATGATGGAATTTGTATATGATATTACACGGAACAGGCTCTTCCATCCACTGGACAAGTATGCATTTCCTTCATTGAAAGAAAAATAAAAGAACTGGCCTTCCTGGTCATAAGTATAATATATATTTCCCGCCATGCAGTCACCTACAAGCCACGAGAATTTATCATCGAAATCAAACCAGGGGAATCCATAGAACGAAGCGGTGCCCGCCCGCACTTCATCTTCATTCCTGTAATAATCATCGGCCGTCAGCCTGTCGCCAGGCGTCAGGTCCAGGAAATCCTTTCCACAGGCACCTATAAGGAGCACTATGGCTAATGCTATGATGTATTTTATATTGTGTTTCATAAGAATAACTTTATCTGGTTTTTAAATAATTTTGGTTTATTATGGTTAAAAATCTACATCAAGGCCAAACGTATACATCCTCGGCGTCGGATAACGTCCCATGTCAACATTCTGCATTCTTGCATCCTGGTTATATGCCCCTATTTCGGGATCATAACCCGAGTAATTGGTGAATGTATAGAGGTTCTGTATGTTAACATAGACCCTCAGCCTCGAGATCCTTACCTTCTGCGTGAGGCTTGCCGGCAAGGTATAGGCAAGGCTCACATTCTGTATGCGAAGGTAGGAGCCGTCCTCGATAAACCTGGTCGACATGCGGTTGTTCCTGTTCACATCATTTGTTGCAAAACGCGGCATATCTGTACCCGGATTGGCAAGGATGACGTTTGCAGGATCGGTGTCGGAACCCTCAGGGTCGATAAGCTGGTAGCGTGAGCGGTTATAAACCGTTGCAGCCTGGTTGCTGTATACGCTTGTCTGCCCCTCAATACGTACCCTCGAATAGTTAAGTATATCAGCTCCGTAAGAGCCCTGCAGGTATATCGACATGTCAAAAGGTCCGAACGTGAATGTGTTGTTAAACCCGAATGTGAAGTCGGGGTTCGGATTACCGATTATTGTCTGGTCACTGGTGTTGATCACACTGTCCCCGTTCAGATCCCTGAATTTTATGTCTCCAATCCATACGCCGGTAGTCCTGTCTACAAGGTTTTTCCCGTTGGGATTTGCAGCCGTAACAGAATCAGGATTCAGTATCTGCACCGCATGGGCCAGTATCTCTGCCTCATTTTCAAATATGCCGTCTGCTATGTACCCGTAAAATACACCTATAGGTTCCCCGGCCTTTGTCATCGTTGCTGTCTGAAATTCGCTGTACCAGTTTAAATTACGCCAGTATATTTTGCTTGTATCATCCAGTTCCTTTACCAGGTTCCTGTTAAGTGTAAAAGTAAAGTTTGATGTCCAGTTGAATTTACCTTTTGTTACATTATATGTGGT
Source organism: uncultured Bacteroidales bacterium (assembly GCA_964580815.1). GTDB lineage: Bacteria > Bacteroidota > Bacteroidia > Bacteroidales > UBA10428. The sequence continues at coordinate 5,785 of CAZOLY010000070.1, read as the reverse complement.
CAGGGTAAGGTCAATACCCTTGTTTTCCATCTTCCCTACGTTAACATAAGGAGCTGCAATGTCTTTCCATGGTTCCGGGCCACCGATATAACTGGGCACAGACACCTGTAGCAGCATGTCCTTAGTTTGCTTGTCATATACATCAGCCGTCAGGTCTATACGTCCCTCGAATAATCCAAGGTCAATACCAATATTATATTGAGCCGTTGCTTCCCACTTAAGAACGGGATTTGAGATTTTTTCCATCCTGTAGGTTGTGCCAAAGGGCGAGTCCATAGTGGCCATAGACGAACCGTACAGGTAATTGTTTATAGCCTGGTTGCCCACCATTCCGTAACCGATACGCAGTTTCAGGTTTCTTACAAAGGTAACATTGTCCATGAAGCTTTCATTGCTTATACGCCAGGCAACCGATCCCGAGGGGAACCAGCCCCACTTGTTCTCGGGCCCGAACTTGGATGAGCCGTCGGCACGCAGTGTAAATGTTGCCAGGTAACGTTCATCAAAGTTGTAATTAAAACGTCCGTAATAGGAAGCTATGGAAGAAGCATCTTTCCACCCGTTAGTCCTGCTTGTAAGGTTATCGCCCTGGCTCAGGACATGTATGTCGTTAGAGGTAAAATCCTCCTTGGTAACATCCGTACCCTGCCAGCTGGACTTCTGGGATTCTGTACCAATCATCGCCGTCACTGTATGACGCTCAGCAAGATTGAAATTATAAGTCATATAGTTTTTCCAGATCCAGAAAAAGTTGTTTTCATCACGCTGCCTCATCTTATTTGTATTATTTATTATCGCTCCAAACTGATATGTTGGATGGAAGGATATATTAATAGAATTGTTATTATCAAATGCCAGCTCGCTTCTGAAATTTAGGCCCTTTACGATGTCGGCACTCGCGTAGACACTGGCCATAATACGTTCCCTGTCAAGGGTGTTGTTCCGTATCAGCGCCAGGGCAACCGGATTATAATTTGAGCCGGCATATGTAACATCGGGACCGGCATATTCGCCGTCCATGTTCCTCACGGGAACGTCGGGCTGCATGAGCAGTGCGTTCATTATCACACCGTCACCCCCGTCATTAAGGGTGATCTTTTCGTGAGTCTTGGCATATGCCAGGTTACCGCCTATCTTGATCCAGTCTTTTACCTGGTTATCGAGGTTAATACGGCCTGTAAACCGGTTAAATCCTGACCCTATAATAATGCCGTCCTGGTTATAATAGCCCCCTGTAATGGCATACTGCGTCTTATCGTTACCTCCTGTCAGTGATAACTGGTGGCTTTGAGTCCACGCCGGGTCAAAAACCTCATCCTGCCAGTCCGTCCCGGGCCCCAGCAAGCTGGGATCAAGATATTTGTCGTTCGGGGTCTCGCCAAGCTCTTTGGCTATCTGCACGCGGTACTCGGCAAATTCGGGCAGGTCCATCATATCGAGTTTCTTTGGTAATGTCTGGAGTGCATAAAACGTGTTGTATGATAATTTCGATTCCCCGGCCTTGCCCCTTTTGGTTGTTATAAGGACAACACCGTTGGCAGCCTGGGAACCATAAATGGCCGAAGCCGAAGCGTCTTTCAGCACCTCTATACTTACTATATCATTGGGATTTATGGTTGACAGCGGGTTGACCCTGTTCTGTCCATTGGCCCCCCCTGCCCAGTCGAAGCCGGCTATCTGGGTCCCGTCACCCTGGAACGGTATGCCGTCAATAACATAAAGGGGCTCGCTTGATGCTGTAATGGAATTTGCACCGCGGATACGGACGGACGTGGCACCACCTGGCTGTCCCGAGTTCTGCGTTACCTGTACCCCGGCAACTCGTCCCTGGAGAGCCTGGTCGATATTTGTTGATACAGAGCTCCTGAGGGTCTTCTCATTTACCGAAACCACAGCACCCGTAAGGTCACTCCTTTTTTGTGATCCGTAGCCAATTACCACAACCTCATCGAGTTTCTGGATATCTTCAACCAGCACCATATCTATGGCTGTCTGTCCCCCTACAGGAACTTCTTCCGGCAGGTATCCTACGAAGGAAAATACAAGCACAGCATCTTCCCCGGAAACACTTATCGTATATTCGCCGTCTACATCTGTTACAGTACCATTCTGCGTGCCCTTTTCTATAATATTCACTCCCGGCAGCGATTCGCCGGAGGCACCCGAGGTAACCTTTCCGCTTACGATTACTTGCTGCATCTCACTCCCGGCAACCGGAGTGATAACTATAAGATTGTTGTCCAGAATAGCATACTTGACATCACTGTCTCCGAGAATTTTATCCAGAACCTTATCGATAGTTGAATTCTTTACATTAATAGTCGCTATCTTGTCCTCAATAGTCTCATTTCTGTAAAGAAACCTGAAGTCGGTCTGTTGCTCTATTTCAGAAATGATTTTAACAATAGGCGCATTTTCCAGGTCAAGCGTCAGCCTTGCTGTCTGTGAGTAACTCTCGGCAGTCACTTGCAGGATGCTAATGATAAGAAACAAGCTGATTAGTTTCATGGTTAGCAGGGTTTTAAATGCGTATTTTTTAATGATCTTAATACGCTTGCCAATAGGTTTTTTCATAAATTCTTATGATTTAAATTTAGTAAATTTTAATGTTTTAGTTGTCTTTATTATAACAGGAAATAGTTAGTGCATTTTCCTGTAATTGCATATTTACTGTCAGGTCATAGGCAATAAAATTTTTTGTTATTAATAAATTAATTTTTATTCCTGTTTCTTGTAGTAATAATATTTATCCTGTTTTTATATATTGTGTACTCAAAGGGGGTAGCGAGCTTAAGTGCATCCAGGGCCTGCTCCACCGTCTCTTTTTCAAACATTCCCGTATACCTGTAACCATATATTGATGTATCCGACAGCTGTATCTCAACATTATACCACCTTTCAATTTTAGGCAACAGGCTTTTGAACGGTTCGTTATTGAATATGAGTTTATTATCTTTCCATGAAGTGATAATTTCAGGATCGACCTTTTTTACAATGCTTATTCTTTCGACAGGCTTGGAATCTATCTTTGCATTTGAGTTTTTGTCCGGTTCCGGTATTCGTGCTGTCTTTGTAAAGGTAACTTTCTGGTTTGGCCTTAGTGTGATATTCATCTTTTGCTCTTTCCCGGGATTTACCTCCTCGATCTCAATCATGCCCGAGATAAGGGTGGCTTCAATAATATTATCTTCAGGATAGGACCTGACATTGAATTTTGTTCCCAGCACTTTTATATATATATCCGTGGTTTTTACTATGAATGGTTTATGTTTGTTTTCCACAACATCAAAGAATGCTTCACCTTCAAGAAATACTTCACGTGTTTCTGAATCAGTGTAGTCGGCGTAAGCGAGTTTGCTTCCCGAATTAAGCCATATTTTAGTGCCGTCGGTAAGTGCGACTTCTGATTTTGAACCTTCAGGCACATTTATTTCATATTTTTCAGCGCCTGGTGAAGATTTTTGCCTGTTGTAAAGGTAATAAGCAGTATACATAATAAAAACAGCCGCTATAAATACTGCAGCATACCCTAAAAAATGAAATGCAACATTATTTATGCCTGTCCTTGTATTAATATTAATATACTCGAATGATTTGTCAAGATCGGCGTCAATATTCAAAGCGGATTTCAGCTCATTAAGGGTTTTTAAAGACTCTGATTTCGGCCTTTTTGCCGGGGCCTCATCCCACTTTTCATAAAACCATGCTGTTATATGTTCCTGGTCCTTTTCCTTATTAATTATTTCAAAAAGAGTTTTTCTTTCTTCAGTTGAGGTCTTGCCTTTTAAAAAATTATCAAGCAGGTCTTCAGTTTTTTTCCCGCGGGTCATATTAACATTTGTTTACATTAATAATATTCACCTGACAGGATATTTTCCGTGAAGGAAAGATGAAAAAAAGTGAAAGGTGCAGATAGTATTTTTTTATATATAACCTTTTAGTTCCTCCCTTATAAAATCAAGGGCATTTCTTATTTGTGTGTCAACAGTATTTTCTGAGATATTCAGTTTTTTACCTATTTCCCTGTAGGTCAGCCCCTCGCTTCTGCTAAGGTTGAAAATCTCCTTTCTTCGGGGGGGAAGCCTGTTTATTATTCCCTCAATAATGTTGTTAAGCTCGCTGAAATCCAGGTCAGTCTCGGTCTTATTATCACTGCTGTTATGTGAATTGACAATATGTTCTTTATATACCTGTTCATTAATACTTTTTCTTAAGTGGTTATATAGTTTGTTTTTGGCTATCCTGAACAGGTACCCGTAAAAAGATCTTGCTGAGTCTATACGCTCCCTGTTCTCCCAGATATCGGTAAATATATTCTGTACCAGCCCTTCGGAGTCCTCCCTGTTCTTTAATATATTATAACAGAAATAATATACCTTCTTATGGTATTTTAAAAACAGCTTTTCAAAAGCTCTTGGATTTCCGAGCCTGAGATGATTTACCAGTATTATATCTTCTTTTGCAGCCATTAATGACCGTAAAAAACTTTATAAAATATTATTTCAATATTATAAAAAAAAGTAATTCAATATTTATTATTAACATTTGATTAAACCGAATCATCTTATCCTTGAATATGGATATTTTAAATAACAACTGCTATAACTATCCTGGCGCATTTCATCGCCGTGCGGTTAGTGCAGGGAATATAAAATTTTGTTAATATCTAAAATTAGTATAATTATAATTTTTTTTTATATTGTGGCATGCTTACATTTTTATGTTTTGACATGCTTACATTTCATAAATTCAAAAGTTGCGGACATATCTCATAAAATACTTATAAAATAATCCCCCGGCTATATGAAAGCATTAATTTTTAATTGCGATGGAGCTATAGTTGACAGCGAAAGAGACGGTCACAGGGTGGCTTTTAATGAAGCATTCAGACAGATGGGTATAAATGTTGACTGGCCTGTTGACCTTTATGGAAGCCTATTGAAGATAGCAGGAGGTAAAGAACGTTTGCGGTATTATTTTGATATTTATGGGTGGCCTCATAAATATAATGACAGGGAACGATTAATAAAGGACCTGCATGAACTAAAGACCGGGAGTTATATAAAAATTATCAGGGATGGAAAAATTCCGTTAAGGACGGGAGTATTAAGACTTGTTGACGAAGCAATTGGCGGAGGTATACTTGTAACTATCTGTTCGGCTTCAAATGAGCAGGCAGTGAATCTGCTTGTAGACAGAATGCTGGGTAATACCAGGAAGAAACATATTACAGGCATCTTTGCAGGAGATATGGTGTCAATGAAAAAACCCGATCCTGAAATATATAATCTTGCATCCCTGCAGTTAAAGGTTGACCCCCGTCAGTGTGTTGTTATCGAGGATAGCAGGATAGGTTTGCTGGCCGCTACGGGTGCAGGTATGCATTGTGTTATTACAAAGTCAGGTTACACACAGAATGAAGATTTCTTTGAAGCCGATGCAGTATATTCAGAGCTCGGCGACCCTCCGGCAGGGCTTGTTACCCTGGACACACTTAAAGGTATAAAATAGCCATGTCCTAAAAAGGGAAGGTGCAGTTTAATATGATATTTTGCCGGCGGGCAGGTTGAAAGAGAAGGCGCTTCCCTTGCCCTCCTCACTTACCACCTTAATTCTGCCTCCGTTCTTCTCAATAAACTCCTTGCATATTATAAGACCCAGTCCGGTACCCGATTCTCCCAGTGTACCTGTTGTCGAATAGTATGCATCAATTCTGAAAAGGTTATCAAGGCTATCTTTGCTTATACCAATACCGTTATCACTTATTGTTATTTCTACGTCTTTG